>NZ_WKDB01000048.1:0-53424 GCF_021606215.1 Pseudomonas sp. PA-5-4B
GATGATGGCACATGCCAAGGCTCCGGCGCCTGCCGTCGGTATACCAAAAACAATCATGCAGGAGCCAATCCCGATAGCTGCCCCTGCTTTACCCCCCCAATATGAGCCACCCACGGCACCCACCAGCTTGGCGCCGTCAACATATTTCGCTTTCGTGCACTCCTGTTCACGCCCAGTGGAGCATGCCTCCGTTATTTCCAGCGCTGCCGCCCCTACATCCAGCGCGATGCCAATGTAAGTACCTTTCTTCAATAGCTGGGAGGCCTTGGCTACACGCTTGACGGTCTCCTCGTACTTGCGAATCTCTCCATGATGCCAATAGCTCTTAGTGGAAATTCCCAGCATTTTCTTGATTGAACCTTCACTCTTCAACCCCGTACCAAAGCGCGCCATCCCCGAGAGTTGGGTATCGAGCCTCGCAAACAACGCCCTGCGTTTAACCAGAAAGTCATTCCTCGCACTCGCGGTGCCCTTCCTCAGGTACTGCCTATGCAGCTCATCGACTTCCTTGAGGGTGGCCTCGACTTGCGCCAGATGTTTGCTCCAGGCGCTACTGGCACTGCCAATGCCCAGGGACGCATGGGCCATGATGGCCTGTAACTGATCGTAGTTTTTGATCAGGAAATGATCCGTCGCGGAGTGTGCGAACAAAGCCTGTTTGATGTTCTGCGCCGAGCGCATCAGTTGGGCCTCTTCCGTCGTGCAAGACGCTGTACGAGCATCTGGAATGATCACCAACTGCCCTGGCAGTACCACGACGTTGCGAATGTGTTGGTTGAGGCTGTCGAACTTGGTTTGAATGTGAGGGTTGAGTGAAAGGTCGAGTTTAAGCAGCGGATAAGGCTGCGGTCGTACATTAATAAATGCGTAGGGTCCCTGCATAGCGTGCACCTCCAAGTGACTGAGGCGCACGACTATAAGAAGGCGCTACAGGCGAGGTAAGACGCGTGCAGGGCCGTTTTTGACGTTTCAGAAAGGGACTACGCAAGTCCCGGCAGACGCTGACATGTTTGATTCATTTGAGCTTTGTAAGTCGCAGGTACGGGTCGGCCACTTCGCCGTTTTTTATCACCCGCTTGCCGCCGTAGTCGCAGTGAGTTTTACCGTTGCTTCACATGTAGGAAAGGGCAACAGGGCGCTGCCCTTCTTTGAATCGGGTGTTTAAGCCTGCAAGCGCCGGCTGATCACATCCAGCAGATCACAGCCATCGCGCAATGGAATGGCGCAGAGCAGGGCGAAGTCCTGGAGGACGAGGTTGTCGGTGTTCAGGCCTTCGCGAAACGCCAGGTTTTCCATGACTTGGGTGACGGCGCGGATGCGGTAGACGGCGGCGTCGTGGAGCACGTCGAGCGGGACTTGGGTGTCGATGAGCAGGGAGGGCGTGGTGGCGTCGTGGCCGGTGAGCGGCATGTATCGGTTCATGTTTTAAAACCCATTCAAGTAGAAGTGGGCTACACACTTATTCGTCGCCAAACGAATGGGTGGCAGCTGTACGCAGGTTGGCGAACCGGGAATGGAACCGGCAGACCCGAAGGTCTCCCGCGCACAGCCACCATGAAAGCAGCTATTGCGGACGCAAAAGAACCTGCAAAAAAGCAGAAGCTTTTGCACCATTCACCCGAGTCGCCAAACCCGTGTCGCCATATGGACGACCGCCGAACTATAAGCGCCATCCTCCGCCGGGAGCAAGTCGCTCGGCCAATGAAGCTCAAATGTGGGAGCTGGCTTGCCTGCGATAGCGGCGGGCCAGTCAACTTATCCTTGGCTGAGCCACCGCCATCGCAGGCAAGCCAGCTCCCACATTGATTGAGTTGTGTCAGCGAGTGGCCAGGGCACCTTGGTACAGCACGGGGCCGGTGGGTTGTCCGGTGGGTGAGCCGCCTTGTGGCTCCAGGCTGACGGCGAGGGTCGCGGGTGCAGTCAACAGCGCCTGCTGTTCCTTGCTCAGCTGGATTCGGCCTTTACCCGAGCTCGGCACCAGGCCCAGGGAGACGGGTTTGCCACCGGCCGCAATGACCCACAGTTCCAGGGCACGCGTCGGCTCTACGGCGGCCAATGTGAGTGGCTCGACTTGCAGGTGATCGCCAAACGCCTGGACCTGCAACGCCGGTTGCTGGTTGGCAGCCACCAACGTGGCGTTGTATTCGGCGCCGATATCACGCTGATACAGCACGCCCACCAGCACTGCGACAACTACCGCACAGGCAGCGGCCAGCAGTCGGAAACTCATCCAGAATGGTTTCTTCGCCGGCACGTGCAGCACTTGCGGCTCAATGCGTGCCTTGATGCCTGCCCACACATGATCCGGCACCGGCCGCTCGGGCACGGCGCCAGTCAGGCTGGCGAGGGCATCCTGCCAATGGCCGAGTTCGACGCGCAGCGCGGCATCGTCCAGCAGCAGGTTTTCAAAGCGCCGACGGGCAGTGGCGGGCATCAGCCCGATGGCGTAATCGGCAGCGAGGGCGCGGCGCAGGGTGGTGGTTTGGTAGTTCATGATTCAAGGCACCTGCGCAGGCGCTCCATGCCGCGGCGAATCCAGGATTTGACCGAGCCCAGGGGCGCCGCCAAGTGGTCGGCCAGTTCCGAGCACGACAGGCCCTGGAAGTAAGCCACGGTAATCGATTGGCGTTGCATACCGTCGAGGGTGTCGAGGCAGCGGTTGAGGGCGCGGGCTTCGCGCTCACTGTCGAGCTGTTCGTAGGCGCTGGGGCTGTCGTCGAGCATGGCGTCTTGCTGGCCCTCAGCTAATGGCTGTTCGCGGTGTTTGCGCAATTGGTCGATGGCCAAGTTGCGGGTGATGTTGACCATCCAGGTCATCGGCGCGGCCAAATGGGCCTCGTAGCGCGAAGCGTTGTACCAGATACGCACAAAGGCCTCCTGCAGCACTTCTTCGGCCAGGTCTGCGCGCCCCATGAAACGAAACGCGACACCGTGCAGCCGTGGCGAAACACTGCGGTAAAGGGTCTCGAACGCCTGTCGGTTGCCCAGGGCACATTGGGCCAGCAAGGGCTGCAACGGGTCAGCATCATGAATGGAAATAGGGCTTCTCCAGGCTCTCGTTCGAGGGCGACGGGACTGCGCACGGTAGGCAGAGGGTAGTCCAGCTTGAGCATTCATTCCATCCGACTCCGGGCGGCGCTTGTGGGATATACGCGCGCGGCGAACATTTGGATGCAGATTTTTCTGAACTAATCTGCAGGTGGGAACATTCCTTCGGGACTGTCAGTCAAACGCCTGCTTTTAGCTCCTACATTCAGAGGTTGTCTTGATGAAGATTTCACGCGGTTTTGCCCTGTCCTGCCTGTTGACCGTGGCCGCCAGCCCGGTGTTTGCCGCAGGTTTCAGCCTCGGTGACGTGGCCAATGCCGTCTCCGGTGCCCAGGGCAGCAACAACAAGGCGGCGGCTGCGGCGCCTAGCTCTGAGACCGCCGGCCTGCTGAGCGCCTTGACCTCGCAACTGAACATCACCCCCGAACAAGCCGTGGGCGGTACTGGCGCCATGCTGGGCCTGGCCAAGAACAAACTGAGCGGTACCGACTACTCGCAACTGGGCAAGAGTGTGCCGGGCCTGGATCAACTCTCGGGCAGCAACTCCCTGGGCAGCCTCGGCGCGTTGAGCGGGATGCTCGGCCAGAGCGGCGGCAGCAAGACCAGCGGCCTGGACGGTTTGTTGGGTAACGTGAAGAGCACCAACGACCTGAACACCGCCTTCAGCGCGTTGGGCATGGACAGCGGCATGGTCAGCCAATTTGCCCCGGTGATCCTCAAGTACCTGGGCGGCCAGGGCGCCAGCGAATCGGTGCTGGGCAAGCTGGCCTCGGCCTGGGGTACTGGCAGCTAAAGCGACTCTGCGCGCAGTTGTGCGATGCGCGCATCCTTCTCCATCCAGAGCTGGTTCACCCAGTTCTGGACGGTCTGGCGAAACGCCGGGTCATTCTCGTAATCCCCTTGCCACAACGCCGGGTCCAGCTCACGGGTGCGGATATCAATGATCACCTTGGGCACTGTGCCGCAGATCAAGTCCCAGAACCCCGGGATCTTCTGCTGCGGGTAGACCACCGTCACGTCGAGGACCGCGTCCAATTGCTCACCCATGGCCGCCAGCACAAACGCCACGCCACCCGCTTTGGGCTTGAGTAAGCGGGCAAATGGCGAATCCTGCTGCTTGCGCTTGGCCTCGCTGAACCGTGTGCCCTCCAGATAATTGACCACCGTCACCGGTTGGCGCTTGAACAGCTCGCACGCCTGCTTGGTGATCTTCAAATCCTGGCCCGCCAGTTCCGGGTGTTTGGCCAGAAAGGCCTTGGTGTAGCGCTTCATGAACGGGTAATCCAGCGCCCACCAGGCCAGGCCCAGGAAGGGCACCCAGATCAGCTCTTTTTTCAGGAAGAATTTGAAGAACGGCGTACGCCGGTTGAGTGCCTGGATCAGTGCGGGAATATCGACCCAGGATTGGTGATTGCTGATCACCAGGTAAGACGTATCGCCGCGCAGTTCGTCGCCGCCACGAATGTCCCATTGGGTGGGGATGCACAGCGCGAAAATCAGTTTGTCGATCTCGGCCCAGGTCTCGGCGATCCACATCACGGCCCAAGAGGCGTAGTCGCGAAAGCGGCCGGGCGCTACCAGCTTGAGCAGGGCAAACACCATCAACGGGCCGAACAGCACCAGGGTGTTGAGCAATAACAGCAGTGTGACAAAACAGCCGGTGAGCAGGCGGCGCATAAGTAACTCTTGGAATCGGGTGGGCGGGTCATGATAAGCAAGCTGAGTCTAGAGGCCAAATCGCAAATTGCCGCACGAATGTGAGCTGACGCGGAGCGTCCAGAGCTGCATTCCCACGCAGAGCGTGGGAACGATCTAACTAAACAACGCTTTTGCGGTCTAGAATCCGCCTACTTCTTTCCAAGGAAATCACTTCGTGAAACTGCTCCTTGCCTTACTCGCCCTGGCTGCCGTGCCTGTCATGGCCGCCGAACCGACCCTCTACGGTCGCTACGAATACATCCAACTGCCGGAGATCGGCCAAACCTTCAAGGCCAAGATGGACACTGGCGCGCTGACCGCTTCGCTGTCGGCCCGCGATATCGAAACCTTCCAGCGCGACGGCGACGACTGGGTGCGCTTCCGCCTCGGCGGCAAGGACGCCAGCGACAAGGTTTTTGAACACAAAGTCTCGCGCATCAGCAAAATCAAAAGCCGCGCCGATGAAGACGAGGACAAGGACGAAGCCACCGTGGCCAAGCGCCCGGTGATCGACCTGGAAATGTGCCTGGGCAACGTCAAGCGCACCGTCGAGGTCAACCTCACTGACCGCAGCAGTTTCAACTACCCGTTGCTGATCGGCGCCAAGGCCCTGCGTGAGTTCGGTGCGGCGGTTAACCCGGCCCGTCGTTACACTGCCGACAAACCGGACTGCTGATCGAGCCTATGCCGCACATCCTGATTGTCGAAGACGAAGCGGCGATAGCCGACACGCTGATCTTTGCCCTGCAAGGCGAGGGGTTCACCACTACCTGGCTGAGCCTTGGCCAGGAGGCGCTGGCGCATCAACGCCAGACGCCTGCCGACCTGATAATCCTCGACATCGGCCTGCCGGACATCACCGGCTTTGAGACGTGCAAGCAACTGCGCCGCTTCAGTGAAGTGCCGGTGATGTTCCTCAGTGCGCGCGACGGCGAGATTGACCGGGTGGTGGGCCTGGAGATCGGCGCCGACGATTATGTGGTCAAGCCGTTCAGCCCACGGGAAGTGGCGGCGCGGGTTCGGGCGATTCTCAAACGCGTCAGCCCAGGTGCCGCGCCGGCCGTGTTTCAGGTCGATCTGGAGCGCATGCAGATCAGTTATCGCGGCCAGGCTTTGAGCCTTACGCGGCATGAATTTCGCCTGCTGCAAAGCTTGCTGGAGCAGCCCGAGCGGGTGTTCAGCCGCGAGCAATTGCTCGACGCGGTGGGCGTGCCGGCCGATGCCGGCTACGAGCGCAATATCGACAGCCATATTAAAAGCCTGCGCAGCAAACTGCGGGGCATTGCGGCGGATGCCGAGCCGATCCAGACCCATCGTGGCCTCGGCTACAGCTACAGCCCGAGCCACAGCTGATGCGCCTGGGGCTGCGGATCTTCCTGGTGTATGCGCTGTTTATCGGCCTCACCGGTTACTTTGTGCTCAACACGGTGATGAAGGAAATCCGCCCCGGCGTGCGCCAGTCCACCGAAGAAACTTTGGTGGACACGGCGAACCTGCTGGCTGAGATCCTGCGCGATGACGTAAAAAATCATACCCTCGGCCAAAGCCACTGGCCTGAGTTGCTCAAGGCCTACGGCAATCGCCAGCCCGGCGCGACCATCTGGGGCCTGCCGAAAAACCAGGTTAACCACCGCATCTACGTGACCGACGCCAACGGCATCGTGCTGCTCGATTCCACGGGCGAAGCGGTGGGGCAGGACTATTCACGGTGGAACGACGTGTACCTCACCTTGCGGGGTGAGTACGGCGCCCGTTCCACCCGCAGCGAGCTGGACGATCCCACTTCGTCGGTGATGCACGTGGGCGCGCCGATCCGCGACAACGGGCAAATCATCGGCGTGGTAACGGTGGCCAAGCCCAACAGCTCGTTGCAGCCTTATGTGGATCGCACCGAGAACCGCTTGCTCTGGTACGGCGCCGGGTTGGTGGTTTTGGGCCTGCTGTTGGGCGCATTGCTGTCGTGGTGGCTGAGTGTGGCGCTGCATCGGCTCACGGCCTATGCGCAGGCGGTGAGCGAAGGTCGACGGGCCGAGTTGCCACATTACCGTGGCGGCGAACTCAAACAGCTGTCCACCGCTGTGGAGCACATGCGCACGCAGCTGGAAGGCAAAGCCTACGTCGAGCATTACGTGCACACCCTGACCCACGAATTGAAAAGCCCGCTGGCCGCCATTCGCGGCGCGGCGGAATTGTTGCAGGGCGATATGAGCCGCGAGCAGCAGCAGCGTTTTATCG
Organism: Pseudomonas sp. PA-5-4B; assembly: GCF_021606215.1. Lineage (NCBI taxonomy): Bacteria > Pseudomonadati > Pseudomonadota > Gammaproteobacteria > Pseudomonadales > Pseudomonadaceae > Pseudomonas > Pseudomonas sp. PA-5-4B. The sequence goes on from NZ_WKDB01000048.1 coordinate 6,982, forward strand.
GCAATATCGACAGCGAAAGTGCGCGCTTGCAGCAGTTGATCGAGCGGCTGCTCAACCTTGCCCAGGTGGAGCAGCGCCAGGGTTTGGAAGAACAGACCCGCATGCCGTTGGCGGCCTTGGTCGACGAGGTACTCAAGGCGCAATGTGCACGAATCGAAGGCGCCGGCCTGCAGGTCGAACAGACGATAGCGGCGGATGTGAAGGTGTTCGGTGAGCCTTTCCTGTTGCGCCAGGCGCTGGGCAACCTGCTCGATAACGCCTTGGACTTCACACCGCCCGGCGGCAGCTTGCGATTCAGCGCACAGGCGCAGCATAACGACGTGCAGGTCAGCCTGTTCAATCAGGCTGCGCCGATTCCCGACTACGCTTTGCCGCGCTTGAGCGAGCGTTTCTACTCGTTGCCGCGCCCGGTCAGTGGGCGCAAAAGCACCGGCCTGGGCCTCAATTTTGTCGAAGAAGTGATGAAGCTGCACGGCGGCGCGTTGCAGATCGGCAATGTGCAAGGCGGCGTGCAGGTGGTGCTGCATCTCCACACAGTCTCCACAGTGCCCACATAAATCTCCCACAGGCGCGGTTCACGCTCTGCCCATCAAAACAGGGAGAGCCCCATGAACCGAAGCCTGCTGTTCAAACTTGGCGCCATTGCGCTGCTGATGCTGCTGTTGCTGATTCCACTGCTGATGATCAACGGCATCATCAGCGACCGCCAGCAACTGCGCGACGGCGTATTGATGGACATCGCCCGCAGCTCCAGCTACAGCCAGCGCATTACCGGCCCGGTAATGGTAGTGCCCTATCGCAAGACCGTGCGCGAGTGGAAACTCAATGAAAAGCTCAACAAACGCTACGAGGAAACCCGTGAAGAGCGCGGCCGTCTGTATTTTTTGCCGGACCGCTTTGAACTCGACGGCAAGGTGCAAACCGAACTGCGATCGCGTGGCATCTACCAGGCGCGACTGTTCCATGCAGACAACCGCATCAGTGGGCGTTTCGAGTTGCCAGCGCAGTTGGGCATTACAGAAAACTTTGCCGATTACCGTTTTGAGCCTGCGTTTCTGGCGTTGGGTATCAGCGATATTCGTGGCATCGAAAACGCCCTGAAGCTTGAGCTGGGCAGCCAGCGCCTGGCGTTCTCGCCAGGCTCGCAAGTGGACTGGTTGGGCGAGGGCGTGCATGTGACGCTGCCCGCGCAGGACAGCAAACAACCGAGCGTGGTGGACTTCGCTTTTGACCTGCGCCTGCAGGGCACCGAACAGTTGCAAGTGGTGCCGGTGGGCAAGACCAGCCAGGTGTCACTCGCGTCCAACTGGCCGCACCCCAGTTTTATCGGCAACTTCCTGCCGGCGCAGCGAGAGGTCACTGACAAGGGCTTCAGCGCCAATTGGCAGACTTCGTTTTTCTCCACCAACCTCGAACAAGCCCTGCAAACCTGCCTGGACCGCCAGGGCTGTGAAGACTTCACCAACCGCAGCTTTGGCGTGAACTTCATCGACCCGGTGGACCAGTATCTCAAGAGCGACCGCGCGATCAAATACGCGCTGCTGTTTATCGCCCTGACGTTTGCCGGTTTCTTCCTCTTCGAAGTACTGAAGAACCTCGCGGTACACCCGATTCAGTACGCGTTGGTGGGCTTCGCGTTGGCGTTCTTTTACCTGCTGCTGTTGTCGTTGTCCGAACACTTGGGTTTTGCGTTGGCCTACCTGATCTCGGCGAGTGCCTGTGTATTGTTGATCGGCTTTTATGTGTGCCATGTGCTGCGCAGTGTTGTGCATGGCCTGGGCTTTTCGGCGGGGTTGGCGGCGTTGTATGGCTTGTTGTACGGGCTGCTGAGCGCTGAAGATTACGCGCTGCTGATGGGCTCGCTGCTGCTGTTCGGGCTGCTGGGTACGGTGATGGTGCTGACGCGCAAACTGGATTGGTATGGCGTGGGCAAGCGCAAAGGTCGGGAGGTGGCGCAATGATTGGGTTGCGTGAAGATCAGCAGGTGCGCGCGCAATTGGTGGCCGGGATTGCCACCTTCCTCAGCAACACCACTCTTCAATGTGGGAGCGGGCTTGCCCGCGAATGCGGTGGGTCAGAAACCAATGTGCTGAATGACATGCCGCCATCGCGGGCAAGCCCGCTCCCACACTGGATGGGTGTGAATGTCACACCGGTGGCTGGGTCTCAAGCATCGAAGGCCGTTGGCTGACCCCGGCATACCAGTCGGCAAGCTTGGGGTTGCTGGCGCGCCATTGCAGGTCGGGGTGGCGAAAGTCCAGGTAACCCAGGGCGCAGGCCACGCTGATGGCGGCGATGTCGAAGTGGCTGGCCAGTTCGGTAATCGCATCGCTTTCCAGCTCGGCGAGGGTGCGGTGGATCTTGTTGCGCTGCTCCTCCAGCCATTGGTCCCAGTGTTTTTCTGCCGGGCGCATGGCGGTCTCGTAACGCACCAGCACGGCGGCATCCATGATGCCGTCGGCCATCGAGGCGAGGGTGAGGCGGCGCCAGCGGGCCGAGCCGTCACGCGGGATCAGCGGGTTGCCGACGTGCTGGTGGTCGAAGTAATCGAGGATCACCCGGCTGTCGTGCAGCACCGAACCATCGGCCAGGCGCAGGGCCGGGATCTTGCCCACGGGGTTGTCCTGCACCACCTGTGCGTCGGGGTTGACCGGCGTCGGCATGCAGCCATGCAAGGCCACGCGGTGCTGCTGGCCGGTCTCGATCAGCAGCACGCGGACTTTGCGAACAAAGGGTGAAGCGGGGTTGTGAAACAAGGTCATGCTGGGTGCGGACATGGGCATTCCTCGGAAATGGCAGGGCTAGCCTAGTAGGATTGTGGTTGTTTTTGAAGGCCCTATCGCAGCGGTGCGACGACTCGACAAGCCAGCTCCCACACTTGACTGCGTACACACATCAACCTGTGGGAGCTGGCTTGCCTGCGATGAGGCCTTCAGCCACGCCGCTTAAGCAAGGCCCAAGCCCCAATGGCAGCAGGAATACCCAACCCCACCCAACTCAACGAATCCCACAACCCATCCCCCAACAGCGCCGCAAACAACCCGGCAGCGCTGAGCAGGCCAATCCCCAGCGGAATGCCGAATACCTTCCAGAAACTCGATTGGCGCGGCTTCATGACTTGGCCGCCTTACGCCGCACAATCCACAGGTAAACACCGCTGCCCAACACGATGATGGTCAGTACATCCAGCACCGCCCAGAGGATCTTCATCGGCAGGCCGCCATAGTCGCCAAAGTGCAGCGGCTGGGACATGCCCATGGCGTCCATGTACCACGGCCGTTCGGCGATGGCGGTGACGGCCAGGGTGCTGGCGTCGATCAGCACCGGCGTGAGCAGGTGTGAGGTCAGATGCGTGCTGCCCTTCATGAACACCGCGTAGTGGTGTTCGCTGGAAAAGCGCGTACCGGGGAAGGCGATAAAGTCCGGCTCCATGCCGGGCGCGGCCTTGGCGGCGATGCTCAGCAGTTCGGTGGCCGGTGCGCGTTGGGTCAGCGGCGGCGCGTTTTTGTACGGCTCGATCATGGCGCTGAGGCTGTCCTGGCGCCAGGCGGCGATGATCAAATCGGCGCAGGCGCTGATCACGCCGGTGACGCCCACCACCAGCGCCCAGGTCAGCGTGACCACGCCGATCAGGTTGTGCAGGTCGAGCCAGCGCAGACGGGTGGATTTGTCATTACGCACGGTGGCGAACTTCAACCGGCGCATAAACGGCAGGTACAGCACCGTACCCGAGACAATTGCCACCACAAACAGAATGCCCATGAACGCCAGCAGCAACTTGCCTGGCAGCCCGGCGAACATATCCACGTGCAAGCGCAGCAGGAACAGGGTCAACCCGCCATTGGCCGCCGGGGTTTCCACGGCCTCACCGGTGCGCGCATCCAGCATGAAGGTGTGGGACGAGTTGGGCTCGGTGCCGGCCGTGGCAGCCATGATCGCGATCACACCGTTTTTGTCGTCTTCGTCCCACGCCAGGTACTGCATGGCCTCGCCGGGGCGATGAGCCTGGGCTTTGGCCACCAACTGCTCAAGGTTCAGCTGCGGCGTGTCGGCGGGCATCTGTGCCAGTTCCGGCTCGTTGCCCAGCAGGTGGTCGATCTCGTGGTGAAACACCAACGGCAGGCCGGTGAGGGCGAGCAGCAGCAGAAATACCGTGCAGATCAGGCTGGTCCAGGTGTGGATGAAGGACCAGCGGCGGATGGTTTTGCTTTTCATTTTCTAGCCTTCAGACACACCGAAGCCGCCCACAGGGGCGGCCCGGTTGTTAACTCAGCCGATTACCACTGATAGGTGGCGCTGGCGACGACGCTACGTTGGTCGCCGAAGTAGCAGTAGGACCCGTCACACGTGGAGATGTAGTCCTTGTTGAACAGGTTGGTGGCGTTGAGTTTCACCGAGGCGCCTTTGAGGCTGTTATCAAGCCGGCCAAGGTCGTAATGCACGGCGCCGTCGAACACGGTGTAGGCGTTGGCCTTGCCCAGCCACGTGTTGCCTTGGTCACCGTAGGTGTTGCCGGTGTAGCGGGCGCCAAAGCCAATGCCAAAACCATCGAGCACGCCGTTGTGCCAGGTGTAGTCAGTCCACAGCGAGGCTTGCTGGTTGGGCATCAACTGCAGGCGGTTGCCTTCGAAGTTGCCTTTTTGCACTTCGGATTTGGCCAGGGTGTACGCGGCGATCACCTTAAGGTTTTCGGTCACGTCAGACACCGCTTCCAGCTCCAGGCCTTTGACTTTGACTTCGCCGGTCTGGTCGGTGACCGACTGGCCGCCTGCGCCGGTGCTGGTGACGAGCACGTTTTTCTGGGTCAGGTCATACACTGCCGCACTCAGCAAGGTGTTGGAGCCGGGCGGTTGGTATTTGATACCCAGTTCCCATTGCTTGCCTTCGGTGGGCTTGTACGACTGGAGTGGGTCGACGCTGGCGTTGCTGGCTGGTTGGAATGACTCGGCGTAGGACAGGTAGGGCACAAAGCCTGAGTCGAACACATAGCTCAGTGCTGCATTGCCACTGAAGTTCTTGCTACGGTCGGTATTGGTCGCATCGTTCTTATTGAAGTAGGTTGTGCCTTGATGCACCCAGTCCTCACGCCCGCCCACGGTCAGGCGCCATTTGTCCAAAGCCATCTGGTCTTGTGCATAGAGGCCGGTCTGCACGGTTTTCTGGTTGTAGTCGTAGTACGCGGTGGAGCGGGCCGGACGCACGACCGACGTGGTGTTGACAGGGTTGAAGATGTTCACGCGCCCCGCGCTATCGTAGATCGACAGGTATGAGGTATCGGTGCGCTGGTGGTCCAGGCCCAGCAGCAAGGTGTGGGTGACGTCACCGGTAGCGAAGTCGGCCTGGAAGTTGTTGTCGACCGCGAATTGGCCAATGTTCTCGTCAACGTTGGTGGAGGTGCGGTCGATATTGCCGGCAGCGTCAACCGGATAGTAGGCATAGGCGCCGACTGTCAATTGCTGGAATGACAACTCCGACTTGGTGTAGCGCAGATTCTGCTTGAACTGCCAGGTATCGTTGAAACGATGCTCGAAGGCATAGCCCAACGCGTAGTAGGTGCGGTCGTAGTACTCGTAATCCGGGTCGCCCAGGTTTTTGTGGTGGGAGACTTTGCCCAGTGGAGAGTCGATTTTGGTGCCAACAATCGGCAAAAACTGGCTGGTGGCACCGGTATCGTCGCGGGTGAACTGCGACAGGAAAGTCAGCTTGGTATCCGGGTCGATATTCCAGGTCAGGCTGGGCGCAATGTTGTAGCGCTTGTTGTCGATATGATCGACTTGAGTGCCGGCATCGCGCACCACGCCGCTGATGCCATACAGAAACTGCCCTTCATCATCGATCTTGCCGGTGCTGGCGAAGTTGATCTGGCGGTAGTTGTCACTGCCGTATTGCACCTGGATGGCGCTGCTTTGTTCTGCGCTGGGACGGCGGCTGACCATGTCCAGCAGACCACCCGGCGGCGTTTGGCCGTAGACCGACGAGGCCGGGCCACGCAGCAGGGCGAGGCGGTCGAGGTTCCAGGTTTCGGCTTTGGGGTTGGCGTACACGCCGCGTGGCAGTGGCAGTCCGTCGAGGAATTGCGTGGGTTCGAAGCCGCGCACGCGCATCCAGTCATAGCGGGTGTCGCTGCCGTAGCTGGCGGACACGATGCCGGGCATGTATTTAACCGCGTCATCCAGGTTCTGGACGTTGCGGTCCTGCATCTGCTCACGGGTGGCGATGGAGATCGAGCGCGGCGCTTCGACCAGCGCGGTGTCGGTCTTGGTGCCAGCGGCGGTGCGCTTGGCCAGGTAGCCGTCGACTGGCCCCCAGGCGCTTTCATCGCTGCCCTGGGCAATGATGCTGGTCTCTGGCAACGCCACGACACCTTCCGGGACAGGCACCAGCGTAAACGTCCCGGCACTGCTTTGCTCCAATTGCAACCCGGTGCCACGCAACGCCTCGCGCAACGCGGCCTGGGCATCGAATTGGCCTTTGACCGGTGCTGAGGTCTTGCCCGCTGCCAGCGAAGGGTTCAGCGTCAGGGCCAGGCCCGACTGGCTGGCGATCTGGTTCAGGGTGCTCGCCAATGGCGCAGCCGGCAGGTTGTAGGCGCGCACGTTGCTAGCCTGTTCGGCGGCGATCAGCGCGGTGCTCGTCAGCGGGGCGCTGAGGGCAATGGCCATGGCTAACAGGCTGGGGCGCAACAAGGTGTCTAGCGTGCGGGACATGGGGCGGCTCCTGAATGAAAATATTTCTCAATTGCCTAGGTGCCGGATGAGAATCAGAAAGTGATAGGGCTGGTTGAAAATATTTTTTTGAGGTGGCTTTGAGGGCCTCATCGCAGGCAAGCCAGCTCCCACCTTTAACGGTGTTCACAATTCCAAAGGTGGGAGCTGGCTTGCCTGCGAAGGCGATCGGCCAGGCACTGAAAAACCTAAGGCTTAGCCTTCACGGTCACCCACCACGGCGTGTGCTGCTCGATCTGCACCGGCAAGGTCGGCAGCAGGGCATTCAGCGCCAGGGTGGTGTCGTGCAGCGGGAAGCTGCCGGTGATGCGCAGGTCGGCCACGGTTTTATCCACGCCCAGGTAGCCGGTGCGGTAACGACTCAGCTCGGCAACCACATCGCCCAGGCGCGCGTTGTCGACCACCAGCATGCCGCGTGTCCAGGCGTCTGCGGCGGGTTCGACCACCCGCGCAGGGCCGAGGCCGTCGCTGCGCATCAGCACTTGCTGGCCTTGCTTGAAAATCTGCTCCTGATGCAGCGCCTCAGGCTGGGCGGCCACGGCAGACTGCAGCACGCTCAGGCGCGTGGCGTCGCCTTCGCGCTTGACGATAAACCGCGTACCCAGGGCTCGCAGGCTGCCATCACGGGTTTTCACATAGAACGGTCGGGCATCGTTGTGGCCGGTTTCGACCAGGATTTCGCCTTCCTGCAACACGATCAGCCGGCGTTTTTCATCGAAGCGCACGTCAATGGCGCTGTGGGTGTTGAGGTTGATCAGCGTGCCGTCGGCCAGCTTCAGCGTGCGTTGCTCGCCGGTAGCGGTGCGCTGGTCGGCCAGCCAATAGTGGATTGGCACGTAACGCTCACCGGCAAACAGCGCCAGGCCGATCACCAGCGCGATGCTGGCCAAACCGCCGCCCAACTTGCGCACGCGCTGGCGAATGCCTTGGCGTGACTGCAACAGCGCCGCCCGCGCCGGGCCAGAAGCTACGCTGAAGCGCTGGTCGAGCATGCCCAACTGACGCCAGGCGCGTGCGTGTTCTTCATCACTGGCCAGCCATTTGGCGAACTCTTCCTGTGCAACCAGGCTGCCGTCGCCTGAGCCCAGCGAGAGTTGCCAGGCAATCGCCGCATCCAGCACGCGGGCGGTGACCGGTTTGGAGCCTGTCACAGCGGCTCGCCATACAGTGCGATGTAGCACTGGCGAATGCCTTGGGCCAGGTACTGGCGCACACGTGGCACCGACACACCCAGGCGCTGGGCGATTTCGGCGTGGCCCAGGCCGTCGAGGCGGTTATAGAGGAAGGCAGCGCGTGCCTTGCTCGACAGTTTGCCGAGCAGGCGGTCGATGGCCTTGAGGTCTTCGAGGATCAGTTGCTGTGCTTCGGGCGAGGGGTGTTCGCTTTCCGGGATCAGCATCAGCTCGCTGAGGTACGCCTGCTCCAGCGCCGCGCGGCGGAAGTAGTCGAACAGCAAGCCTTTGGCGATGGCCACCAGGAACGCACGTGGCTCGCGCGGTTCGCGCAGCTCGTCCCGGCCCAGCAGGCGTATGAAGGTGTCCTGGCTCAAGTCTTCGGCGCGGCTCGGGCAGGCCACATTGCGTCGCAGCCACGCCAACAGCCAGCCACGATGGTCGCGATACAACGCGCCAACAAGCTCACTGTGTGGGGTTTGGACCGACGACAAGGCATCACCGAATAAACAAGGGGTTTAAACTAACGAGAATTATTCGCGATTGTGTCAGAGGCAGGGAGTGGGCGCAATTGGCGTCTGTCGGGCGATCGTTCCCGCGCTCTGCGTGGTAATGCCTCCTGGGACGCTCAGCGTCCCCTAGAAAGAGGGCGCTTGTTTGCGACGTGTCCATTGGCTCAAGCGCTCTTGCAGCACCTGTGGGCTGTCGATTCCCTGTTGGCGCGCACGGCTGAACAGGATGAGCATCAGCTCTGCCGTGGCCAGCGCATCGGCGCTGGCGTGATGGCGTTCGCCCACGTGCAACTTGAAGTGGTTGATCCAGTCGTCGAGCCCGGCCTCGCGAATATTCGCGTCGGGGCACAACAGCGGGGCGATGTCGGCTACATCGAGGAACGGATGGGCCAGCCGATAGCCCAGGCTGCTCTTAAGCGCCCGGCACAGCATGTGTTGGTCGAACGGCGCATGGAACGCCAGCAACGGGCTGTCGCCGACAAAGGCCATAAAATCCAGCAAGGCTTGCGCCGGGTCGCTGCCGGCGGCAATTGCACTGGGGCCGAGGCCATGGATCAGCACGCTGGGGCTGAGCTTGGTGTTGGGCTGTTGCAGGGTGCGTTCGAACATCTGTGAAAAATCCACCGCGCCATCCTCGATCACCACCGCGCCGATGGACAGCACTTGGTCGCGGTTGAGGTTCAGGCCGCTGGTTTCCAGGTCGACCACCACCCAACGCTGGCTGCGTAACGACCCGTCGCCCAGGAATGCGGGCTTGGGCAATTGTGCCAGTCGCTGCTGCTGAGCCGCGTCGAGCCCGGGCTTGTTCTTGCGCAGCCAACTGAACAGGCTCACAGCTGATACCGCAGCGTCAGGCTGCTTTGCAGGCGTTGGGCCTGGCGCAGGGATTCACGCAGGATGCGCCGGTCCAGGTGGTTGAGGCTGTCGGGGTCGACACGGTTGGAATACGGCAGGTTCTCACGGGTTTGCAGCTGATGCTGCTGCATGCGGGTTTGCTGGATAAAGTGATACGCCTCCTCGTAGGCGGCGCCATCCAGCGGTTCGATGACCTCCTTGACCACCAGTTGGCGCAGGCGCTCCAAGGTATTGTTGGCGTGGATACCGTTGGCCAGGGCCAACAGGCGCGCGCCATCGACAAAGGGCGTAAGGCCCTGCACCTTGAGGTCGAGCGTGGCCTTTTCGGTGCCTTTGCGCGTCAGCACAAAGTCGCGGAAACGCCCGACCGGCGGGCGCTGGCGCAAGGCGTTCTCGGCCAGCATGCGTTGGAATAAGCGGTTATCGGCCACCTGATCCAGAATGCCCTGGCGCAGTTGCTCGCAACCGCGCTCGTCACCCCACACCACGCGCATATCGAAATAGATGCTCGACCCGAGCAGGTTCTCCGGCGTGGCCTCGCGAATAAATGCACCGAAGCGTCGCGCCCATTCGGCCCGTGACAGGCACAGCTCGGGGTTGCCGGCCATGATATTGCCCTTGCACAGGCTGAAGCCGCACAACGCCAGGCTTTGGTTGATCTGCTGCGCCAGGGGCAGCAGGCGGCCGCGGATCTCGGCGGCTTCGGCGGCGTCCTTGGCTTCAAACAGGATGCCGTTATCCTGGTCGGTAAACAGTGTTTGCTCGCGGCGCCCTTCGCTGCCGAAACACAGCCAGCTGAAGGGCACGTCAGGGTCACCTTTCTCGGCCAGAGTCAGTTCGATCACTCGGCACACAGTGTGGTCGTTGAGCAGGGTAATAATGTGGGTGATCTGAGTCGAGGAGGCACCATGGGCCAGCATGCGTTCGACCAGTTGGCCGATTTCACCGCGAATCGCCACCAGGTTTTCCACCCGGGGCGCGTTGCGGATGGTGCGGGCCAAGTGCACCAGGTCGACCCGTTGCAGGGAAAACAGGTCGCGCTCGGACACCACGCCACACAGGCGCTGGTCTTTTACCAGGCACACATGGGCGATGTGTCGCTCGGTCATGGCGATGGCGGCATCGAAAGCGCTGTGGTCCGGGCTTAAAAAGAACGGCGCCTGGGTCATATGGCCGGCGATGGCTTGATTGAAATCGCCGGTGCCATCGGCGACCACCTGGCGCAGATCGCGCAAGGTGAAAATCCCCAGCGGCGCCTTGTGCTCGTCGACGATCACGATGCTGCCCACTTGTTGCTCATGCATCAGCGTCACCGCTTCGCGCAGCGGCGTGGTCGGGCTGCAGGTGACCGGATGGCGCATGGCCAATTCACCCAGGCGGGTGTTCAGTGAATACTGGGTGCCCAGGGTTTCCACGGCCTTTTGCTGCACCTGCTGGTTGACCTGATCCAACAGGCTGCTGACTCCGCGCAGGGCAAAATCGCGAAACGGGCTGGAAAGGGCGAACAGCTTGATAAACGCCGGCTTGTTCAGTTGCAGGCAGAAGGTGTCTTCGGCGGCTTTGTGCTCGGTGCGTGTCGCACGCTCACCCAGCAACGCGGCAAGAGGGAAGCACTCGCCGGTGGTGATCTCGAAGGTGGCTTGCGTCGAGTCCGGCCGCTCGCCGAATACGCGGCCCTGCTTGACGATATAGAAGTGCTCCACCGGCCCGCCGGACGGTTTGAGAATGCTGTCGCCGGGGCCGTAGAAACGCAGCTGGCACTGTTCGACCAAGAACGCCAGGTGGGCGTTTTCCATCTGGTTGAACGGTGGGAAGCGTTGCAGGAATTGCAGGGTGCCGTGGATGTTCTGCAACACGGCGGTTTTTCCCGCGTGCGTGAAAGCATCAGCTTTACTCATAACAGTGACCGCAGTTTTTTTGTCGTTATCGTCCTGCATGGTCGACTCCCGCGCGGCGGGTGCCCATTGGACGTAAGTCTAGGTCTGGGCAAAACCATTCACGACTAGGGAAAAACCTTACATGACTATCGTCCAAACCCCGTAGAACGCCCACTAGGCAAACTTTCCGACGAAGTGCACATTGTTCGCCCTTCCGCAGATGTCTGACGAGTGTGCTGGGAGATTGAATAGAACTGCTGAGAAACGTATGTCCGACCACGATATTTTGAGTGATGCCGAGCGCGAGGCCCTGAGCGCCGTAATGCTGGAACCCGATTTGCCGCCACAGCGGGTGTTGATTGTCGACGACGACAAGGACGCTCGTGAATTGCTTGCGGAGATCCTGGGTCTGGACGGCATTCGCTGCATGACCGCCGACAGCGGCGAGACAGCGTGGGATTTGTTGAGCTCCAGCAGTTCCATCGGTTTGCTGATCACCGATTTGCGCATGGCGCCGAGCAACGGCCTGCAATTGATTCGCAAAGTGCGCGAGTCAACCCGTGCGGCGTTGCCGATCATCATCATGTCGGGGGACGCGGAAGCGCCGGATGTGATTGATGCGATGCATTTGAGCGTGGTGGATTTTTTGCTCAAGCCGATCGATAGCGTGAAGTTGGCGAAGATGGTCAAGCGGGAATTGGGGATGGCGCAGTAGCTACCGCTGGTCAGCTTTACTCTTTACCTGTCAATGTTGACAGTTGGAAAGTTGAATAGGCTCTTGTCTACTGGATGAAGTGACGCGTAGAGATCGTTACTTTAAATACTCATTAGACGGGGTGATGGAAATGGCGACTGAAAGTTCGTTCAAAGGTTCGGCAATTCTAAAAGTTACCTATAAAGACAAACCGCACCTTGAGTTTAATTTTGATAAGGTTGAAGGGGCTGCAAACAATTTCGTTGCTTTTGACAATAAAGGCAAACCAGTCTTGCAAATTGTTTATCCTCATGACGTTAAAGACGGTGAAACCTATAAGTTTGACTACGCAGCAGATAATTCATGGGGGTTACAGTTCTACGGCGACGGAGACGCCCGCGGTTTGGCCGGGACAGTCACAGTGATTGTTACGGATGGCGGCGATCACCAAGCACTTACCATTACTGCTGTTTATGAAAAAGAAGTAGGTAAGAAATACGTGTTTGATGGGAAGGCTGATATCCAGTACACCCCATGATGAAATCGGATAGATGAGTGTTATGTGTGGGCTTGAACTCCCTGATCCGCAGATCAGGGAGTCGTTTTCTAATTAAATACCGTTTTTCGCCTTATATTCCCGACGCCGACGATGCAACACCGGCTCCGTATACCCATTCGGCTGCTTAGTCCCTTCAATCACCAACTCCACCGCCGCCTGGAACGCGATGTTGCTGTCGAAATCCGGTGCCAGCGGGCGATACAACGCGTCACCGGCATTCTGACGGTCCACCACCGGCGCCATGCGCTTGAGGCTTTCCATCACCTGGGCTTCGTTGACGATGCCGTGGCGCAGCCAGTTGGCGATGTGCTGGCTGGAGATGCGCAGGGTGGCGCGGTCTTCCATCAGGCCCACATCGTTGATGTCCGGCACTTTCGAGCAGCCGACGCCCTGGTCGATCCAACGGACCACATAGCCGAGGATGCCCTGGGCGTTGTTATCCAGTTCGTTGCGGATTTCTTCGTCAGACCAATCGGTGTTGCTGGCCAGAGGAATGGTCAGGATATCGTCTACCGAAGCGCGCTCGCGCTTGGCCAGTTCGGCCTGGCGGGCGAACACATCAACCTTGTGGTAGTGCAGCGCATGCAGCGCAGCCGCCGTCGGCGATGGCACCCAGGCGGTGTTGGCGCCGGCCAGTGGGTGAGCGATTTTCTGTTCGAGCATCGCCGCCATCAGGTCGGGCATGGCCCACATGCCTTTACCGATCTGTGCACGACCTTGCAGGCCGGTGCTCAAGCCGATATCGACGTTCCAGTTTTCGTAGGCACCGATCCATTTTTCCGCCTTCATGGCGGCCTTGCGCACCATCGCGCCAGCTTCCATGGAGGTGTGGATTTCATCGCCGGTGCGGTCGAGGAAGCCGGTGTTGATAAACACCACGCGCTCGCTGGCCGCCTTGATGCAGGCCTTGAGGTTGACCGTGGTGCGGCGCTCCTCGTCCATGATCCCGACTTTGAGGGTATTACGCGGCAGGTTCAGCACGTCTTCGATGCGGCCGAACAGCTCATTGGTAAACGCTGCTTCTTCGGGGCCGTGCATCTTCGGTTTTACGATATAGACGGAACCGGTGCGGCTGTTCTTGCGGCTGCTGTTGCCGTTGAGGCTGTGGATCGCCGCCAGGCTGGTGAGCAGGCCGTCGAGGATACCTTCCGGTACTTCGTTGCCGTCTTTATCCAGGATCGCGTCGATGGTCATCAAGTGGCCAACGTTACGCACGAACAGCAGCGAACGGCCGTGCAGGGTCACGTCCTGGCCATCCACGCCGGTGTAGACGCGGTCGGCGTTCATGGTGCGGGTGAAGGTCTTGCCGCCCTTGGCCACTTCTTCGGCCAGGTCGCCTTTCATCAGGCCGAGCCAGTTGCGGTAGATCACCACTTTGTCATCGGCATCGACGGCGGCGACGGAGTCTTCGCAGTCCATGATGGTGGTCAGCGCGGCTTCCATCAGCACGTCTTTGACGCCGGCGGCGTCGGTCTGGCCGACCGGGGTGCTGGCGTCGATCTGGATTTCGAAGTGCAGGCCGTTGTGTTTAAGCAGGATCGCAATCGGCTCGGCCGCAGGGCCCTGGAAACCGATCAGTTGTGCGTCGTCGCGCAGGCCACTGTTGCTGCCGCCCTTGAGGCTGACGATGAGCTTGCCATCCACCATCTTGTAACCGGTGGAATCGACGTGGCTGCCGGCGGTGAGCGGCGCGGCTTCGTCGAGGAAAGCACGGGCGAAGGCAATTACCTTGTCGCCACGCACTTTGTTGTAACCCTTGCCCTTCTCGGCGCCGTCGGCTTCGCTGATGGCATCGGTGCCATACAGCGCGTCGTACAGCGAGCCCCAGCGTGCATTGGAGGCGTTGAGGGCGAAGCGGGCATTCATGACCGGCACCACCAGCTGCGGGCCGGCCATGCGGGCAATTTCGTCATCGACATTTTGGGTCGAGGCCTGGAAATCTGCAGCTTCTGGCAGCAGGTAACCGATATCTTGCAGGAAGGCTTTGTAGGCCACTGGGTCGTGGGCTTTGCCTGCGTGGGTCTGGTGCCAGGTGTCGATCCGCGCCTGGAAATCATCGCGTTTGGCGAGTAGGGCTTTGTTCTTCGGTGCCAGGTCGTGGATGACCTTGTCGGCGCCGGCCCAGAACTGGTCGGCAGTGATGCCGGTGCCGGGAATGGCTTCGTTGTTCACGAAGTCGAACAGGACTTTGGCGACCTGCAGGCCACCGACTTGAACGTGTTCAGTCATTGCTTGCCTCACTCTGCGGAGCTTATGCGCTGTTTCAGATTTTCATTATGTAGTGCACGGTTGGGCATACTACATGATGACTTGCGGTTGTGAAAATTAGACTAAATACGTCGTTTAGCGACTCATTTTGGTCGTACGGTCACAGCGGAGAATCGGATGTTCTCAAAAAACTATTGGATTGTTCCAGATAAATATAAAAATGGTACACGATTTGTTTTTGACCACTTCTGTAGGAATTGGCTTTGTGTGGGAGCGGGCTTGCCCGCGATAGCAATACATCGCCCACGGATGTGTAACTGACACGCCCCCCATCGCGGGCAAGCCCGCTCCCACAGGGTGTGTGCCTATAATCGATGATCAACCCACCGAGGGCTTCGCCATGGACCATCTTGTACTCACTATTATCGCCGCCGACAAACCCGGCCTGGTTGAACGCATT
This sequence comes from Pseudomonas sp. PA-5-4B, assembly GCF_021606215.1. Taxonomy (NCBI): domain Bacteria; kingdom Pseudomonadati; phylum Pseudomonadota; class Gammaproteobacteria; order Pseudomonadales; family Pseudomonadaceae; genus Pseudomonas; species Pseudomonas sp. PA-5-4B. Next base: position 22,044 of record NZ_WKDB01000048.1, read on the forward strand.
GCGCAGAACATTGCCGCCCACGGCGGTAACTGGCTGGAAAGCCGCATGGCGCACATGGCCGGGCAGTTTGCCGGGATTTTGCGGGTCAGCGTGCCGACGGAACAGCGTCAAGCCCTGGTCGGCGCGCTGGAGGACTTATCCACACATGGCATTCGTGTGCTGGTGGGCGAGGGCAGCAGCGGGCAGGCCTCGGCGTCCAAATCGATCATGATGACGTTGGTGGGCAATGACCGCGCAGGCATCGTGCGCGAAATCACGGCGCTATTGAGCAAACAAGGCGTGAACCTGGCGAGCCTGAGCACGGATGTGCGTCCGGCGCCCATGAGCGGTGATCCCTTGTTTAGCGCCGAAGCGTTGTTGCAGGTGCCGGCCGCGTTGTCCCTGGATACCTTGCAGCTGTCCCTGGAAACCTTGGCCGATGATTTGATGGTGGAACTGCACCACGAGGAATAATCGGTCCACAAGGTTATGCATGGAAATCTTGCATGGGCCTGTGGATAACCTGTAGAGACCCGGCGCCAGGCCATGCCGGCCGGGCTTCTTCGTCGATTGAGCAAAAAACGAGCAGTTTCAATGGCTTGTGCACAAATGGCGGGGATCAGGGTGTGGATAACCTTGGGGTGAATGCCTGCAAGCCACGTGCACTGTGGCTTGCAGAGGTTTGTACGTTATTTGATCAGCGTTTGCGCACCGTCAGCCATGCATCCAGGCTGTAAACCACCAGGCCCGCCCAGATAAATGCGAAAGCAATCAGCGTGCTGGTCGCCAGGTGTTCACCGAACAGCAGCACCGCTTCCAACAGCACCAGCGTCGGCGCCACGTATTGCAAAAAGCCCAGTGCGGTGTAGGGCAAATGCCGTGCGGCGGCGTTGAAACACACCAGCGGAATCAGCGTAACCGGGCCTGCGGCCACCAGCCACCAGGCTTCGGAGGTGCTCCAAAATTCAAGCTGCGCACTATGGGCCGACGGGTTGAACAACAACCAGGCGACGGCGATCGGCACCAGCATCCAGGTTTCCACCACCAGCCCTGGCAGCGCCTTGACCGGCGCCTGTTTGCGGATCAAACCGTAAAAGCCGAAGGTCAGTGCCAGCACCAGCGACACCCACGGCAGACTGCCGACTTGCCACACTTGCTGCGCCACACCCACCGCCGCCAGCCCGACGGCGATCCATTGCAGGCGGCGCAGGCGCTCGCCCAGGATCAGCATGCCCAGCAGTACATTCACCAACGGGTTGATGTAGTAACCCAGGCTCGCTTCCAGCATGCGCCCGCTGTTCACCGACCACACATAGGTCAGCCAGTTGGCCGCAATCAACGAACCGCTGAGTGCCAGAATCGCCAGGCGCTTGGGGTTGTCGCGCAGTTCACGGAACCAGCCGGGGTGCTTCCACACCATCAACAGCAAACCGCCGAACAGCGCCGACCACAAGACGCGGTGCACGATGATTTCGGCGGCGGGAACACTGGCGATGGCTTTGAAATAAAGTGGGAAAAGACCCCAGATGACATAGGCACTCAGGCCCAGGATGTACCCCTTGCGGGGGTTGGCGGCGTGCATTGCAGAATCCTTGCTCAGGCAGCTTACAAAGCGCGATTGTAAGGATTTTTGTCAGGCAAGGCAGGGGCTTTTCTGTGGGAGCTGGCTTGCCTGCGATGAAATCACCTTAGTACCACTGATACACCGAGTTGTCTGAATCGCAGGCAAGCCAGCTCCCACACCGGTGGTGTACTGCTCTTTAGAAGAGTTTGAGGGGCTCTTCATTGAGCGCCGACAGTTGCTCACGCAACGCCAACACCTGGTCGCCCCAATACCGCTCGCTGCCAAACCACGGAAAGCTGTGGGGGAATGCCGGGTCATCCCAGCGCCGGGCCAGCCAGGCGCTGTAGTGCATCAGGCGCAAGGCGCGCAGGGGTTCGATCAAGGCCAGTTCGCGTGGGTCGAAGTCGTGGAACTCCTGGTAGCCGTCCATCAATTCCGACAGCTGGCCCAGGCATTCCTGACGGTCGCCCGCGAGCATCATCCACAGGTCCTGCACGGCCGGGCCCATGCGGCAGTCGTCCAGGTCGACGATGTGGAACATCTCGTCGCGGCACATCATGTTGCCGGGGTGGCAGTCGCCGTGCATGCGGATGTTCTTGTGCGGTGTGGCCTTGTACACCTCTTCCACGCGCTTGAGCAGGTCGCGCGCGACAGACTCGTAAGCGGGCAGCAGGCTTTTGGGAATGAAATTGCCTTCAAGCAAGGTGTTGAGGGAATCGTGACCGAAGTTCTTCACACCCAAGGCTTCGCGGTGTTCAAACGGGCGGGTGGACCCCACCGCGTGTAAACGGCCGAGCAATTGCCCGAGGCGATACAGCTGATCCAGGTTGCCCGGCTCCGGCGCCCGACCGCCACGGCGTGGGAACAGGGTGAAGCGAAAGCCCGCGTGTTCGAACAGGCTTTCGCCGTTATGCACCAGCGGTGCAACCACCGGCACTTCGCACTCGGCCAGTTCGAAGGTGAAGCGGTGTTCTTCCAGGATCGCTTCGTTGGTCCAGCGCTGCGGGCGGTAGAATTTGGCGATCAGCGGCTCGGAGTCTTCGATGCCCACCTGATACACGCGGTTTTCGTAGCTGTTAAGCGCCAACACGCGCGCGTCGCTGAGAAAGCCGATGCTTTCGACGGCGTCGAGTACTAAATCGGGGGTGAGTGTTTCAAACGGGTGGGCCATGCGAACTCCTGCGCGCAGCAGGGCGCCGCGTCCGGCCGGGTATGGTAACGCACCAACGCTGAGATAGGTGGCGACTGTGCCATTGCCATCGCAGGCAAGCCAGCTCCCACACTTGAGCGTGGAATGCGCTCAAAGGTGGGAGCTGGCTTGCCTGCGATGAGGCCCTGTCAGGCGCCGACTATCCCACCATCATCCCGCCGAATCGCCATCACCGACGAGCGCGGCTTGCCGTTTGGCAGATGCTCCGGCCAGGTCGAACCCCCGGTTTCCCCCGGATGCTGAATCCCCACAAACAGGGTCTTCTGGTCCGGCGAAAAGCTGATACCCGTGACCTCGCACGCCACTGGCCCGACCATGAAGCGGCGGATTTCCCCGGTGTTGGGGTCGGCGCACAGCATCTGGTTATTGCCCATGCCGGCGAAGTCGCCCTTGTTGCTGTAGTCGCCGTCGGTGAGGATCCACAAGCGCCCGGCCTTGTCGAACCCCAGGCCGTCGGGACTGTTGAACATGTTTTGCGGGTTGATGTTGGACGAGCCGCCTTTTGGCGTGCCGGCATGCACACCTGGGTTGCCGGCCACCACAAACAAATCCCAGGTGAAGGTGTTGGCGCCGTGGTTATCCGCGTCGGCTTTCCAGCGCAGGATCTGGCCATACACGTTTTTCTCACGCGGATTCGGCCCGCCCACCGGCTGGCCGTCTTCACCGCGCTTGGCGTTGTTGGTGAGCGTGCAATACACCTGGCCGTCGGTGGGGCTGACCACGATCCATTCCGGGCGGTCCATGCGTGTGGCTTTCACCACACTGGCGGCCAGGCGCGCGTGGATCAGCACTTCGGCCTGGCTGGCAAACCCCGAGCTGGCGTCGATGCCGTTTTTGCCGTGGGTGAGTTCGACCCATTCGCCTTTGCCCTTGGGGTGGTCGGCATTGCCGTCGCCGGCATCGAAAATCGCCACGTACAGGGTGCCGTGGTCGAGCAGGTTCTTGTTGGCTTTGGGGTTGTGGTGGTTGATCGGATCGCGGCTGACGAACTTGTAGATGAACTCGCCACGCTCGTCGTCGCCCATGTACACCACGGCGCGGCCATCACGGGTTTCTGCCAGTGCGGCGTTTTCGTGTTTGAAGCGGCCCAGGGCAGTGCGCTTGACCGGTGTGGATTGCGGGTCGAACGGGTCGATTTCCACCACCCAGCCGTGGCGATTGAGTTCGTTGGGGTTCTTGGCCATGTCGAAGCGCGGGTCGTGCAGGTGCCAATTGATCTCACGGCTGGCGGCCACCACGCCGTAGCGCTTTTGCCCGGCGTCGAAGCTTTGTTGCGGGTTGCTGCTGCCAAAGCAGTCGGTGAAGTTCTCTTCGCAGGTCAGGTAAGTGCCCCATGGCGTCTTGCCGTTGGCGCAGTTCTGGAAGGTGCCGAGGGCTTTTTTGCCGGTTTTGTCGGCGCTGGTTTTCAGCCAGGCATGGCCGGCAGCGGGGCCACCCAGGCGGATCGGCGAGTTACCGTGGATGCGGCGGTTGTAGCGCGAGTCCTGCACGAACTGCCAGGTGTCGCCCTTGCGCCGCACCTCTATCACCGACACACCTTCGCTGGCCTGGGCCTTGCGCACGTCTTCAGCCGATTGCGGCGCGCCGCCATGGGCGTAGAGGTAGCGGTAGTTGGTGTATTCGTTGTTGATGGCCATCAGCGCACGGTTGTTGTCACCGGGGAAGGCGAACAGGCTCATGCCGTCGTTGTTGTCACCGAACTGCTGTTCCTGGGCCTTGGCAGTGCCATTGCCGGACGGGTCGAAGGCTGGCGCGTTCTTGTGCAGCGGCTGGCCCCAACTGATCAGTACCGAGGCGGAGTAACCCGGCGGCAAGGTGATGGCGTCGCTGGTGGCCGCAGCGATGCTGGCAAAGCCCAGCAAGGGGCTGGCGGTGGCAGCGTTCACGGCCATTGCGCTGCGCGTGAGCAGGTTGCCACCCAGGAACATCGCGGCACCGCACAGGGCGCCGGCGCCGATAAAACGGCGGCGGGTGAGGCCGACCATCTGTTCAAGGTCGGTGGCTTGGTTTTCTTCTAATAGGCTCATTTCAGGCTCCCTGCGGTTTTTGCAGACACCTTAAGGAGCGCTCGTGACGAATTTGTTGCAGCTTAAAGATGGCGGGCGCCTAAACCGGTGTGCCGAGCAGCACATTGTTGGGTGAGAATTGCACCTGGACTTGGCCGCCTTCGACGACACCCAGTACCTGGAGCGCGGCGGGCTGCGCCAGGGCGCATAAAACCTGGCCGTTGGGCAGGGTGATGCGCACTTCGCTGGGGCCGTCATCGGCGTCGAGAATCGTCTCGATCACACCGCTCACGCAATTGTGTCCAGGTGTTGCAGCCTGCCCGATGGCGAGCAATTCCAGCCATCCGGCCTTGATCAAGGCGACCACTTCAACGCCGGTTTCCAGCTCCAGCCGCTGCGTGCTGTCGTGAGTGATCTGCGCACTCAGGCTCAAGCCGCCCGAGAGTTGCAGGCGAATCAAGTCATTGCGGCCCTGGTGTTCGATGGCGCTGACCTGGCCGTGCAGTTGGTTGCGCGCGCTGGTGCGCAACATCAGGCGACCGAGCAGGTTGAAGTCGCTCGCGTCCTCATCCGAACCCAGCACCTCGGCCTGCAACACTTGCAGGCGTTGGTACAGGCGCAGCACGCGCTCACCTTCGGCCGTCAGCTTGGCGCCGCCGCCGCCTTTGCCGCCGACGCTGCGCTCCACCAGCGGCTTTTGCGCCAGGTTGTTCAACTCGTCGATCGCATCCCACGCGGCCTTGTAACTCAGACCAGCGCTCTTGGCTGCGCGGGTGATCGAACCCTGCTCGGCAATATGCGCCAACAGGGCGATGCGCTGGGGGCGGCGGATGATGTGTTGGCTGAGGGAGGTCGGCAGAGACATGTGGATACGCTTCGATAAGGTCAGCGGACGTTGCAGGCGCGGCGCACGCGAGTCAAGTCATGAGCCTGGTTTTGGCGTGCGGGCCAGACAGTACACATCGACCTGACGAGCGCCAGCGTCCATCAATAGGCGGGCCAGGCTGTGGGCGGTGGCGCCGGTGGTGAGTACGTCGTCCACCAGCGCAAAGTGGCGGCCCTGCACCTGGGCGCCGGGTGCCAGCGCAAACGCGGTGAGCAGGTTGCGTTGGCGGGTCTTGGCGTCGAGGGCTTGTTGCGCGACGGTTTCATGGGGGCGTAACAACAGGTGTTCATCGTGTGGGAGGTCGAGGTCTTCGCTGAGCCAGCGGGCCAACATCAACGATTGGTTGAAGCCGCGCTCACGCAGACGCTTGCGCGCCATGGGCACCGGCAGCAGGCAGTCGGGGCGGGTGAGTGCGGTGTTGTCGAAACGGTGTTGCAGATACTGGCCCAGCAAGTGTGCGAGCAGATGACCCAGTGGCCAGCGCGACTGGTGTTTGAAGCGGCTGATAAGGGTGTCGACGGGGAAACCGTAGGTCCAGGGTGCGATCACCTGTTTATAGGCAGGCGGCTTTTTTTGACAGGGGCCGCAAATCAAACCCTCCATCGGCAGGGGCAGGGCGCACACCTCGCAATGCTCCAGCAGCCAGGGCAGCTCGGTTTCGCAGGCGTTGCACACAGTGTGGTTGGAGTTTGTTGCTTCATCGCAAATTAAACAGGTCTGGTTGTTTTCTAACCAGATGTAAACCTGATGTTTGTATCTGAGTTGACAGTGCATGAATCTTCCTTAAATATGCCGAGCATCCGTGTCGTGACTGACTGTGGGTATTGCGGGTATTGCCGGTATTGCCGGTATTGCCCTTCCCACAGCGTAAGCCCAAGCATAATCAAGGAATCGCCCATGAGCGCCAGCACCTCTGCCACCCTGCGTCACGATTGGTCTTTAGCCGAAGTCAAAGCGCTGTTTGTGCAACCCTTCAACGACCTGTTGTTCCAGGCGCAGACCGTGCACCGCGCGCATTTCGACGCCAACCGCGTGCAGGTCTCGACCTTGCTGTCGATCAAAACCGGCGCCTGCCCGGAAGATTGCAAATATTGTCCGCAGTCGGGCCACTACAACACCGGTCTGGAAAAAGAAAAGCTGATGGAGGTGCAGAAGGTCCTCGAAGAGGCCGCTCGCGCCAAAGCCATCGGTTCGACGCGCTTCTGCATGGGCGCCGCCTGGAAGCACCCGTCGGCCAAAGACATGCCCTACGTGCTGCAGATGGTCAAAGGCGTGAAGGCTATGGGCCTGGAAACCTGCATGACCCTCGGCCGTCTCGACCAGGACCAGACCGAAGCCCTGGCCCAGGCCGGCCTGGACTACTACAACCACAACCTCGACACCTCGCCTGAGTTTTACGGCAGCATCATCACCACCCGCACTTACGGCGAGCGCCTGCAAACCCTGGCCTACGTGCGTGATTCGGGGATGAAGATCTGCTCGGGCGGCATCCTCGGCATGGGCGAGTCCCTCGACGACCGCGCCAACCTGCTGATCCAACTGGCCAACCTGCCGGAGCATCCGGAGTCGGTGCCGATCAACATGCTGGTGAAGGTCGCCGGTACGCCGCTGGAAAACGCCGAAGACATCGACCCGTTTGACTTTATCCGCATGCTCGCCGTGGCGCGCATCCTGATGCCGCAATCCCATGTGCGCTTGTCGGCCGGCCGTGAAGCGATGAACGAGCAGATGCAGGCCCTGGCGTTTTTCGCCGGTGCCAACTCGATCTTCTACGGCGACAAGTTGCTGACCACCGCCAACCCGCAGGCCGACAAGGACATGCAACTGTTCTCGCGCCTGGGAATCTTGCCGGAGGCGCGTGAAGAGCACGCCGATGAAGTGCATCAGGCAGCGATTGAGCAGGCGTTGGTGGAGCAGAAGAGCAGCGAGCAGTTCTATAACGCGGTGGTTTAACGCCTCTCTCCACATTTGAAACGCAATCCAACTGTGGGAGCTGGCTTGCCTGCGATAGCGGTCGTCCAGGCACATTGATACTGAATGTGCTGCCGTCATCGCAGGCAAGCCAGCTCCCACATTGGATCGGGTTCAACCTGATCTGCCGAGGCCTGCATGTCTTTTGATCTCGCCGCGCGCCTCGCTGCCCGCCGGGCCGAACACCTTTATCGCCAACGCCCTTTGCTTGAGAGCCCGCAAGGCCCGCAAGTGGTGGTGGATGGCCAACCGCTCCTGGCATTCTGCAATAACGACTACCTGGGCCTGGCCAATCATCCACAAGTGATCGAAGCCTGGCGCGCCGGGGCCTCCCGATGGGGCGTGGGCGGTGGCGCTTCGCACCTGGTGATCGGCCATGCCACGCCGCACCATGAACTCGAGGAAGCCCTGGCCGACCTCACAGGGCGCCCGCGTGCACTGCTGTTTACCACCGGCTATATGGCCAACCTGGGCGCGGTCACCGCGTTGGTGGGGCAGGGCGATACGGTGCTGGAGGACCGGCTCAACCACGCCTCGTTGCTGGACGCCGGCCTGTTGTCCGGGGCGCGTTTCAACCGCTATCTGCATAACGACGCCAGCAGCCTGGCCAAACGCCTGGAGAAGGCGACCGGCAATACGCTGGTGGTCACCGATGGTGTGTTCAGCATGGACGGCAATCTGGCCGACCTGCCTGCGCTGGCCCGTGAGGCCCGCGCCAAAGGCGCCTGGTTGATGGTCGATGACGCCCATGGCTTCGGGCCGTTAGGTGCTACGGGCGGTGGAATTGTCGAGCATTTCGGCTTGAGCCAGGAAGACGTGCCGGTATTGGTCGGCACCCTCGGTAAAGCGTTCGGCACCGCCGGAGCGTTTGTGGCGGGCAGTGAAGAGCTGATCGAAAGCCTGATCCAGTTCGCCCGGCCCTACATCTACACCACCAGCCAGCCACCGGCATTGGCCTGCGCCACTTTGAAAAGCCTGGAGCTGCTGCGCACCGAGCACTGGCGGCGTGAGCACCTCAATGGTCTGATCCGCCAGTTCCGCCAGGGCGCCGAGCAGCTTGGCCTGCGGTTGATGGACAGCTTCACGCCGATCCAGCCGATCCTGATTGGCGACAGCGCCACCGCCATGCGCCTGTCGCAGATGCTGCGCGAGCGCGGCCTGATGGTGACAGCCATCCGCCCACCGACTGTGCCGGCCGGCAGTGCGCGTTTGCGCGTGACACTGACGGCGGCCCACAGCGCGGCCCAGGTGCAGCTATTGTTAAACGGATTGGATGAGTGTTTCCGGTTGTTAAGTATTACGGAGCCCGACCATGCGTGATCGACTGGTATTGCTGCCAGGTTGGGGGCTTGGTGTGTCCCCGCTGGAGCCTTTGGCTGGCGCCTTGCAGGGTTTGGACGAACACCTGCAAGTGCATATCGAACCGTTGCCGGTGCTGGCTTCCAGCGATCTGGATGAATGGCTCGACGAACTCGACGCCACACTGCCGGACAACGCCTGGTTGGGCGGCTGGTCCCTGGGCGGCATGCTCGCTTCCGAGTTGGCGGCGCGGCGCGGCGAGCGCTGCTGCGGGCTGCTGACATTGGCGAGCAACCCGTGTTTTGTCGCCCATCAAGGCTGGCCCAGTGCGATGCCTGCCGAGACGTTCGATGCGTTCCTCGCGGGTTGCCATGCCGATTCTCAGGTCACGCTCAAACGCTTTGGCCTGCTGTGTGCCAAGGGCGCTGCCGACCCGCGCGGGCTGTCGCGCCTGTTGGTCAGTGGGGCGCCGAATACGTTGTCGAGTGTGTTGATGCCGGGCCTGGAACTGCTTGCTCAACTGGATACCCGCGCCGCTTTGCAGGCGTTTCGTGGCCCGCAACTGCACCTGTTTGCGGGGTTGGACGGTTTAGTGCCCGCTGAAGCCGCGAGTGATCTATTGGCCCTGCTGCCCGATGTAGAAATCGGCCTGATTGAACAGGCCGGTCACGCTTTTCTTCTGGAAGACCCTCACGGTGTAGCGGGGGCCATCCAGGCTTTTTTGCATGAGTGTGTTGATGACTGATTTATCCCAGCCCCCACTGCCGGGCGGTTTGCCGGACAAGCGCCAGGTGGCGGCCTCGTTTTCCCGCGCAGCAGCCAGCTACGACAGCGTCGCCGAGTTGCAGCGCGCAGTCGGGCATGCGCTGATGTCCCGCTTGCCGGCGGCCCTCGCGCCCCGGCGCTGGCTGGATGTAGGCTGCGGCACGGGTTATTTCAGCCGTGCACTGGGCGAACTGTTGCCTGCAAGCCAAGGCGTAGCGCTGGATATTGCCGAGGGCATGCTCAACCATGCGCGGCCTTTAGGGGGCGCGCAGCACTTTATTGCGGGGGATGCAGAACGCTTGCCGCTTGCAACTGAGAGCTTCCAGCTGCTGTTCTCCAGCCTGGCGGTGCAGTGGTGCGCGAATTTCGACGCGGTGCTCAGTGAGGCCTGTCGTGTGCTGCAACCCGGGGGCGTCTTCGCATTTGCGAGCCTGTGCGTGGGCACCCTGGACGAGTTGCGCCAAAGCTGGCGTGCGGCGGATGGCCTGGTTCACGTCAACCGCTTCCGCACCTTCGAGGCTTACCAACAGCTGTGTGCTGCCAGCGGTTTGCGGGTGCTGAGCCTGGAGCGCCAGCCTCACGTGTTGCATTACCCGGATGTGCGCAGCCTGACCCACGAACTCAAGGCGTTGGGCGCGCATAACCTCAACCCCGGTCGCCCGGGAGGGTTGACGGGGCGCGCGCGGATTGTTGCACTGGTGCACGCTTACGAGCAGTTCCGCCAGGCCCAGGGCCTGCCCGCCACGTACCAAGTGGTGTATGCCGTACTGGAGAAACCGTTATGAGCGCCGCTTATTTCATCACTGGCACCGACACCGATGTGGGCAAAACCACCATCGCCGCCGGGCTGCTGCATGCCGCGCGGCTGGCGGGTAAAAGCACCGCCGCCGGAAAACCGGTGGCCTCAGGCTGCCAGCTCACCCCAAAAGGTTTGCGCAACGCCGACGCCTTGGCACTGCTGGCCGAATGTTCGCTGCCGTTGACCTATGCCGAGGTCAACCCGGTGGCCTTTGAACCCGCGATTGCGCCGCACCTGGCCGCGCGGGAGGCGGGTGTGGCGCTCACGGTGCAATCACTGTTGAAACCGATGCAGCACATACTCGCGCAACACGCGGATTTCACCTTGATCGAAGGCGCAGGCGGCTGGCGGGTGCCGTTGGCCGATCAGGACAACCTGTCGGACCTGGCCATGGCGCTCAAGCTGCCGGTGATCCTGGTGGTGGGCGTGCGTCTGGGCTGTATCAGCCATGCGCTGCTCACCGCCGAAGCCATCGCGCGGGACGGTTTGCCGTTGGCGGGTTGGGTGGCAAATATCATCGACCCCAAGACCTCTCGTCTGGAAGAGAACCTCGCCACCCTGGCTGAGCGGTTGCCTGCGCCGTGCCTGGGGCGGGTGCCAAAGCTCAAGCAGGCCAGCGCGAAAGTGGTGGCCGAGTACCTGGAGTTGGACCTGCTTGACTGATTTTGGCTATCGCTAAGGCATTATGCCATTAGTGTTTTTGACGGGCGTTTTGCCAGGATGTCTGCTTCAATTCAAGTTCACGATTCTCTAAAGGCAGGCTTACGCCATGGAAATCTCTGGAAGCAGCGCGTTTTATTCGGGGCTGAGCACTATTCAGGCCGGGCAGAACCGCGTCGACCAGGCCGCCGGCAAAATTGCCGGCGCCGCGACGACCCAGCCCTCGGACGCACAAAGTGATCGTCTACAAGCCAACGATCGCGCCCAGCCGTCCAACTCGGCGAGTAACATGGTCGAAATGGCCCAAGGCAAGTTTCAAGTGGAGCTGGGCGCGAAAGTTGCCAAGGCTTCGGATGAAATGCTTGGCACGTTGATCGATACCTACGCTTAACTTTCTATCGGCACACGCCGGCTCTTCTGTGGGAGCTGGCTTGCCTGCGATAGCATCGACTCAATCTTCCTGATATACCGCGGCGCCTGTATCGCAGGCAAGCCAGCTCCCACACAAGCCAGCTCCCACATTGTCCTGTGTCATCTCGTTGAACTTCTAAACTCCTTTTAAGCGTGGCATCCCGCCGCAGGCCTTGCCGTGCGTGGCATTGATGCGCGTCATGACAAACGGCTTCGGCGCGATGCTTGACAACCCCAGGTCGTAAACGTATGTTTCAAACACCTGTTTGACCGCCATAACAAATCCACGCGGTTGTTCATCCCAGATACATCAGCAGAGGTTTATCGCTATGCCTGACTACAAGGCCCCCTTGCGTGATATTCGCTTCGTTCGTGACGAACTGCTCGGTTATGAAGCGCACTATCAGAGCCTGCCGGCTTGCCAGGACGCTACCCCGGACATGGTTGACGCCATTCTTGAGGAAGGCGCCAAGTTCTGTGAGCAAGTGCTGGCACCGTTGAACCGCGTGGGTGACATCGAAGGGTGTACCTGGAGCGAGTCAGGCGTAAAAACCCCTACTGGTTTCAAAGAAGCCTACAAGCAGTTCGTCGAAGGCGGCTGGCCAAGCCTGGCCCACGACGTGGAGCACGGTGGCCAAGGCCTGCCGGAATCCCTGGGCCTGGCCGTGAGCGAGATGGTCGGCGCCGCCAACTGGTCGTGGGGCATGTACCCTGGCCTGTCCCACGGTGCGATGAACACCATCTCCGAGCACGGCACCCCGCAACAGCAAGACGCTTACCTGACCAAGCTGGTTTCGGGTGAGTGGACCGGCACCATGTGCCTGACCGAGCCGCACTGCGGCACCGACCTGGGCATGCTGCGCACCAAGGCCGAACCTCAGGCTGATGGTTCCTACAAAGTCTCCGGCACCAAGATCTTCATCTCGGCCGGTGAACACGATATGGCCGACAACATCGTCCATATCGTACTGGCCCGCCTGCCGGACGCACCGGCCGGCACCAAGGGTATTTCGCTGTTCATCGTGCCTAAATTCTTGCCGAACGCAGACGGCTCGATCGGCGAGCGCAATGCGGTGACCTGTGGTTCCCTGGAACACAAGATGGGCATCCACGGTAACGCCACCTGCGTGATGAACTTCGACGCGGCCACCGGTTTCCTGATCGGCCCGGCGAACAAAGGCCTGAACTGCATGTTCACCTTTATGAACACCGCTCGCCTGGGCACCGCGCTGCAAGGCTTGTCCCACGCCGAGATCGGCTTCCAGGGCGGCCTGAAATACGCTCGCGACCGCCTGCAAATGCGCTCCCTGACCGGCCCGAAAGCGCCAGACAAAGCCGCTGACCCAATCATCGTGCACCCTGACGTGCGCCGCATGCTGCTGACCATGAAAGCCTTCGCTGAAGGCAACCGGGCGATGGTGTACTTCACCGCCAAGCAAGTGGACATCGTCAAGTACGGCACCGACGACGAAGCCAAGAAACAAGCCGACGGCCTGCTGGCGTTCATGACCCCAATCGCCAAGGCGTTCATGACCGAAGTCGGTTTTGAATCGGCCAACCACGGCGTGCAGATCTACGGCGGCCACGGCTTTATCGCCGAGTGGGGCATGGAGCAGAACGTTCGCGACAGCCGCATTTCGATGCTGTACGAAGGCACTACCGGCATCCAGGCACTCGACTTGCTGGGCCGTAAAGTGCTGATGACTCAAGGCGAAGCGCTCAAGGGCTTCACCAAGATCGTGCACAAGTTCTGCCAGGCCAACGAAGGCAACGAAGCCGTTAAGGAATTTGTTGCACCGCTGGCGGCACTGAACAAAGAGTGGGGCGAGTTGACCATGAAGGTCGGTATGGCCGCGATGAAAGACCGTGAAGAAGTCGGTGCCGCCTCGGTGGACTACCTGATGTACTCCGGCTACGCGTGCCTGGCTTACTTCTGGGCCGACATGGCACGCCTGGCTGCTGAAAAACTGGCTGCCGGCACCACCGAAGAGGCGTTCTACACCGCCAAGCTGCAGACGGCGCGCTTCTACTTCCAGCGCATCCTGCCGCGTACCCAGACCCATAAGGTCACCATGCTGTCGGGCGCCAACAACCTGATGGACATGAAAGAAGAAGACTTCGGCCTGGCTTACTAAGCCCTGCCGGTCTCCTGAAAACCGCCGCTTCTTTTGGAAGCGGCGGTTTTTTATGTGCGGCGATAAAAAACACAGCACAGCACTCAGGGATTGCGCGTGGCTGCCGTTACAGTGATGGCAATGTGATACAGGTCACATTGAATGTGCTTAACTGTGCTCAGTGAAGGCACTGTGCCATCTTTCTGGGCGGGTCGGAGCTTTACCCTTGTCACGCGTGTCCGCTGTACGGTTCAGTCATTTTCTCCCTTCGTTGCTGCTGTTGCTGGCCGGGCTCTCGGCTGCGTATGTCAAAGACCTCAGCGTGTTCTTTACCTCGCTGTTCAATGTGCTGCCGACCTTGGTGCTGTTGCTCGGCGGCGCGTACTGCGCGGTGTATCGGCGCCAGCGTGAGCTGTTTCTGATGATCACGGTGTACGTCGTTTACTTCCTGCTCGACACCCAGACCGATTATTACCGCGATAACGGCCGCGTCCGTGAAGACGCCGCGGTGGTGTTCCATCTGTGTTGCTTGCTGTTGCCGTTGCTGTTCAGCATTTACGCGCTGTGGCAGGAGAAAACCCACCTGTTCCGCGACTTTGTGGCGCGCTGCGCCGTGCTTTTTGCGTTTGGCAGCGTAGCCCTGGCGCTTGAGCAGAGTTTCCCCCAAGCCTTGCTGAACTGGCTGGCGGAGATTCGCTGGCCGGCGCTGCATGGCAGTTGGATGAGCCTGATCCAGCTGTCGTACCCGATGTTCCTGATTGGTTTTGTCACCCTGGCGGCGCAGTACTGGTATCAGCCGCGGCCCTTGCACGCGGCGCAACTGGTGGGTTTGCTGGGGCTGTTCTGGATGTTGCCGCAAACCTTTATCCTGCCGTTCACGCTGAACATCATGTGCAGCCAGGTAATGCTGATGATTGCCGCCGGCGTGGCGCACGAGGCTTATCAGATGGCCTTTCGCGATGAACTCACCGGCTTGCCGGGGCGGCGCGCGCTCAATGAGCGCATGCAACGGTTGGGGCGCAATTATGTGTTGGCAATGAGCGACGTCGATCACTTCAAGCGCTTTAACGACACCCACGGCCACGATGTCGGTGACCAAGTGCTGCGGCTGGTGGCCAGCAAATTGTCGAAGGTCAATGGCGGTGGGCGTGCCTATCGTTATGGCGGGGAAGAGTTTGCCGTGGTGTTCGCCGGCAAGACGTTGGACGAGTGCATGCCGCACCTGGAAGAGATTCGCGAGATCATCGCCAACTACGCCATCAAGCTGCGCAACCCGGACCGTCCCCACGACGACCAGCAGGGCCGCCAACGCCGGGTGGGCAGTGGCGCCTCGAGTGTGTCGGTGACGGTCAGCATCGGCGTGGCCGAGCGCCAGGTCGAGCAGCGCACGCCTGAAGAAGTGCTCAAGTCCGCCGATCAGGCGCTCTACGCGGCCAAGGGCGCGGGGCGTAACTGCGTGGTCGCTGCCGGGCAAACCCGGCGCGGCGCGGTGCGCATGGAGAGCGCTGCCGGTTGAGTGATGGCGGTGTATTCAGCGGTTCTACAGTGATTGTTCGAGGCGATGACCGGCAGTAGGTTGAAAGTATCTGCTGCCGGAGACATTGCCATGCCTGAGTACAAAGCTCCCCTGCGCGACATGCGCTTTCTGATCGACAACGTGTTTGATTTTCACGGCCACTACGCCGCCTTGGGCGCCACCGACGCGAGCCCGGATATGGTCAGCGCGATTCTCGAAGAAGGCGCCAAATTCTGCGAAAACGTGCTGTCGCCGCTCAATCGCAGTGGCGATGAAGAAGGCTGCCACTTCGACAATGGCGTGGTCACCACGCCCAAGGGCTTCAAGGAAGCTTTCGCCCACTACGTGGAAGGCGGCTGGCATGGCGTGGCGGCGGACCCGGTCTACGGTGGCCAGGGCTTGCCGCTGTCCCTGGGCCTGGTGCTCAGCGAAATGATCGGCTCCAGCAACACCTCCTGGGGCATGTACCCGGGTCTCACCCACGGTGCAATGTCGGCGATTCACGCCCACGGCACTGAAGAACAGAAAGCCACCTACCTGACCAAACTCACCGCCGGCGAATGGACCGGCACCATGTGCCTCACCGAAGCCCACTGTGGCACTGACCTGGGTTTGATCAAGACCCGCGCCGTGCCCCAGGCGGACGGCAGTTACGCGGTCACCGGCAGCAAGATCTTTATCTCGGCCGGCGAGCACGACATGAGTGCCAATATCATTCACTTGGTGCTGGCCAAACTGCCGGACGCACCGGCGGGCACCAAAGGTATCTCGTTGTTTATCGTGCCCAAGTTCCACGCCGATTCAGGCGAGCGCAATGCGGTGCACTGTGGTTCCATCGAGCACAAGATGGGCATCAAGGCCTCGGCCACCTGCGTGCTGAACTTCGACGGCGCCAAGGGCTTTTTGATTGGCGAGGCGAACAAAGGCCTCAATTGCATGTTCACCATGATGAACCACGCGCGCCTGGGCACTGGCATGCAGGGTTTGTGCAATGGTGAGGCGAGTTTCCAGGGCGCGATCAAATACGCCAACGACCGCCTGCAAATGCGCGCGTTGACCGGCGCCAAGGCCCCGGATAAAGCCGCCGACCCGATCATCGTGCACGCCGACGTGCGGCGCATGTTGCTGACCATGAAGGCCTTCAACGAAGGCAATCGGGCGCTGACCTACTTCACTGCCCAACTGCTCGACACCGCGCACTTGAGCAGTGACGCCGCCCAACGCCAGGAGGCCGAAGACCTGTTGGCGTTCCTCACGCCTATCTGCAAAGCCTTTATGACCGAAACCGGGCTGGAGGTGACCAACCACGGTATGCAGGTGTTCGGCGGCCATGGCTACATTCGCGAATGGGGCATGGAGCAACTGGCGCGTGATGCGCGGATTGCGCCGATCTATGAAGGCACTAATGGCATCCAGGCGCTCGACTTGCTGGGCCGTAAGGTCCTGGGCAGCCAGGGCAAGTTGCTGCGCGGGTTTACCAAACTTGTGCATAAGTTCTGCGCAGCGAATGCCGAGCACCCGCAGCTCAAGGCCCATGTTGAGCAGCTCAACCAACTGAACCAGCAATGGGGCGAGCTGACGATGAAGGTCGGCATGGCGGCCATGAAAAACCCGGATGAAGTGGGCGCGGCGGCGGTGGATTACTTGATGTACAGCGGTTACATCATTCTGGCGTACCTGTGGTTGCGCATGGCCATTGCGGCCCAGTCGCATGACGACGCAGCGTTCGCCCAAGCCAAATTGGCCACCTGCGATTTCTACTTCAAGCGCTTGTTGCCGCGTACTGCAACGCACCGCGCCGCTGTGGAGGCGGGCAGTGAGTGCTTGATGAGCTTGCCTGCGCAGTTGTTTGCGCTTTAGGCGCGATTGATTCACTGCGGTCAAAATGTGGGGCTGGCTTGCCTGCGATGGCATCAACTCGGTGTAACTGATAAACCGAGGTGCCCGCATCGCAGGCAAGCCAGCTCCCACAGAAGTCCATATTGGATTCGTGATGTGACCATTAAATACCTAATGGTCACTAACGGACCCTATGTGTCTCAAATGTTGTTCGGTTACACTCGAAGCCTGTAAAACCGATCCTATCGAATCACTTTTCCTGTTCTCACGAGGTTTGCCATGGCTGATTACAAAGCGCCGCTGCGTGATATGCGCTTCGTCCTCAACGAAGTTTTTGAGGTCGCCAACACCTGGGCCCAATTGCCGGCATTGGCAGACACCGTAGATGCCGAAACCGTTGAGGCGATCCTTGAAGAAGCCGGCAAGGTCACGGCCAAATCCATCGCGCCGCTCAGCCGTAATGGCGACGAGCAAGGTTGCCGTTGGGCGGACACTGCCGTCAGCACGCCGGATGGTTTCCCACAGGCTTATAAGACCTACGCCGAAGGTGGCTGGGTGGGCGTCGGCGGCGACCCGATCTTCGGCGGCATGGGCATGCCCAAGGCCGTCTCGGCGCAGGTTGAAGAGATGATCAACTCATCGAGCCTGGCGTTTGGCCTTTACCCGATGCTGACCTCCGGCGCCTGCGTCTCCATCAACACCCACGCCAGCGAAGCGCTCAAGGCTACCTACCTGCCGAAAATGTATTCGGGTGAGTGGGCAGGTTCCATGTGCCTGACGGAAGCGCACGCCGGGACTGACCTGGGCATTATCCGCACCAAGGCTGAGCCTCAGGCGGACGGGTCCTACACCATCAGTGGCACCAAGATCTTTATCACCGGCGGCGAGCATGACCTCACCGACAACATCATCCACCTGGTGCTGGCCAAACTGCCGGATGCACCGGCCGGGCCAAAGGGCATTTCGCTGTTTCTGGTGCCGAAGTTCATGGTCAATGCCGACGGCAGCCTGGGCGCGCGCAACCCGGTGAGCTGCGGCTCCATCGAACACAAGATGGGCATCCAGGCATCCGCGACCTGCGTGATGAACTTCGATGCAGCCGTGGGTTACCTGGTGGGCGAGCCGAACCGTGGGTTGGCGGCGATGTTCACCATGATGAACTACGAGCGTTTGGGTGTGGGTATCCAGGGCCTGGCGTCGGGTGAGCGCTCTTATCAAAACGCGATTGAATACGCGCGCGACCGTCTGCAAAGCCGCTCGCCGACCGGCGCCCAGGCCAAGGACAAAGTGGCCGACCCGATCATCGTGCACCCGGATGTGCGCCGCATGTTGCTGACCATGAAAGCCTCGAACGAAGGCGGTCGTGCGTTCTCCACCTATGTGGCCACGCAATTGGACATCGCCAAGTTCAGTGAAGATGCCGCCGCTCGCGAACGTGCCGACAACCTGGTGGCGCTGCTGACACCTGTTGCCAAGGCCTTCCTCAGCGACCTTGGCCTGGAAACCACCGTGCTCGGCCAGCAGATCTTTGGCGGCCACGGCTACATCCGCGAGTGGGGCCAGGAGCAGTTGGTGCGGGATGTGCGCATCACGCAGATCTACGAAGGCACCAACGGCATTCAAGCGCTGGACTTGATGGGGCGCAAGATCGTTGGCAGTGGCGGGGCGTTCTACACCTTGTTCGCTGACGAGATCCGCCAGTTCATCGCGGCTTCAGGCGCCGAGTTGAGCGAGTTCACCCAACCGCTCAGCGCTGCCGTGGATAACCTGGATGAGTTGACCGCCTGGGTGCTGGACCGCGCCAAGACCAACCCGAATGAAATCGGCGCGGCTTCGGTTGAGTACCTGCACGCCTTTGGCTACATGGCCTATGCCTATATGTGGGCGCGCATGGCCAAGGCCGCGCTGGGCAAAGAGGCTGAAGAAGACTTCTACGCCAGCAAGCTGGGTACCGCGCGCTTCTACTTTGCCCGCCTGCTGCCGCGCATTCATTCACTGAGTGCGTCGGTAAAAGCCGGTAGTGAATCATTGTTTTTGCTGGATGAAGCACTGTTCTAAGGGCTTGGAGGGCGTGTAAGCATTCTCTTACATGACGTGCTGCTATTCGTCCTCTATCGCCAAATTGGATCCACGGATAATCTACTTCACATGGACGTCGCGCAGGAAGCGCAAAGCAACAACACGGACACGTAGGATTCTGCCAGGATGGCGGAGTGAAATGGATGTCAGGGAAACAGTCTGCAAAGCCCCGCTTCGGCGGGGTTTTCTTTTGCCCGCGAAAAAGTCAGGCGCCTGCCTGTGGGGCATTCATTACGTCTTCGAGCAGGGTGCGCAATAACGCCACCGTCGCTTGTTGGCGCTGCACATCGCGGCACACCAACCCCACTTTCAGCGGCACCTTGGGTTCACTCAAGGGCTTCCACAGCAGTGCCTTGCTGTTGTGTTCATCCTGGGAGCGCCCCGGCAATACGGTGGCGAGCTGGGTATGAGGCAGGCTATCGAGAATCCCTGCCATCGTATTCAACTCCGCCTGCACTTGTGGCCGTCGTCCTAAATTGGATAACTGGCCTTGCCAGATCTGGCGCACCTGAAACTCTTCCCCCAACAGCAGCATCGGCAACTCCGCCGCCTGTTTCAGCGAGACTTTCTTGAATTCCCGCAATGGGTGGTCTTCGGGGATGACGACCTTCAGTTCATCTTCGTACAGCAACACGCCGGTTAACCCCGGCTGACGGGGAGGCAAGTAGCTGATGCCGATATCCAGCGAACCGTTGAGCAAACGCCGCTCAATTTCAATCCCGGTCAACTCATAGATCTGCACCACCAGATGCGGTTGGGCTTTGCGCACGCGCTCGAGCATCTGCGGGACCAGGCTGGTGTGCACGGTTTGCAGCACGCCAATGGCCAAGGTGCGCATCGCCTGGCCCTTGAAGTTGCGCAAGGCCTCGACGGCTTGCTGCATGCCGTCGATCAGCGGCAAGGCGTGGTTGTACAAGGTGTGTGCCGCCAGTGTCGGCAACAGGCGCTTGCTGCTGCGCTCGAACAGGCTGACATCCAGGTTCTGCTCCAGCTGGCGAATCTGTTGCGACAAGGCCGGTTGCGAGATCGACAAACGCTCGGCGGCACGGCCCACGTGGCCTTCCTCATACACCGCGACGAAATAACGCAGTTGCTTGAAATCCATAAGACTTACTTATCGAAAAAGCTGGAAAATCGAAATGGCCGATGGCCCCTCGGACGCCTAGTCTAGCGCCTATTCGCAGGGCTTACAGGGCCGGATCGGGCAATGAACAGCGTTTATGTTGATAGCATTTACATAGGCAAGGCAAAAAACCTCAAGGGTGTGTTTGTACGGGGCGTCGACCAAGGCCCGGTTGCTATTGGGGGTGAGCTGTGAATCTGTTTCGTCGCCCTGCGCCGAGCCTGGACGATTTGATCGTGAACGCGCGCCATGACGGCTTCAGTAAATCCCTGATGCCGACTGTGGCAAGGCCCGCGCAGGTGTTTGTGCGTGGCCAGGGCTCCTGGCTCTGGGACAGCGACGAGCGCGCCTATCTGGATTTCAGCCAGGGCAGCGCCGCCAACAGCCTCGGTCATAGCCCGCAGGTATTGATCAAAGCCCTGGCCGATCAGACTCATATGCTGATCAACCCTGGCAACGGCCTGCACAACCGCGCCCAACTGAACCTCGTCGATCGGCTGTGCGATCACACCGGCAGCGACCAGGGTTACCTGCTCAACAGCGGCTCGGAAGCCTGTGAAGCCGCGATCAAACTGGCGCGTAAATGGGGCCAGCTGTATCGCGGTGGTGCCTATCGCATTATCAGCGCCAGCGGCGGCTGTCATGGGCGAAGCTTTGCGGCACTGGCAGCCTCGGCGAGTGCCGGCGGCAACCGTTTTGAGCCGCAACTGCCGGGTTTCAGTCATGTGCCCTTCAACGACTTGCCGGCGCTGCACGCCGCCGTCGATGCCCAAACGGTTGCCATCATGTTGGAGCCGATCCAGAGTGAAGCTGGCGTTATTCCTGCTACCGAGCACTATTTGAAGGGGGTCGAGCGCCTGTGCCGCGAACTGGGGATCCTGCTGATCTTGGATGAAGTGCAAACCGGCATTGGCCGTTGCGGCAGCCTGCTGGCTGAACAACAGTACGGCGTGCGTGCCGACATCATCACCCTCGGCAAAGGCTTGGGCGGCGGTGTGCCGTTGGCGGCGTTGCTGGCGCGCGGCAAGGCTTGTTGTTTCGAAGCGGGGGAACTGGAGGGTACGCATCACGGCAATGCTTTGATGGCGTCTGCCGGTACAGCCGTACTCGACGTCGTGTTGGAAAGCGGTTTTCTTGAACAGGTACGCGAATCCGGCCTGTACCTGGGAGAAGGCCTTGCCCGGCTGGCCTATCGATACGGCCATGGGCAACTACGCGGCAACGGACTCCTGTGGGGCCTGACGCTGTCAGATGATTCTGCGGATGCGGTGGTAAAGGCTGCATTGCACGAACACTTGCTCCTGACCGCGCCGAAACCCGACTGTTTGCGTTTTACTCCAGCCTTGAACATCAGCAAAAGCCACATCGACGAAATGCTCCTGCGCCTGGCGCGCGCGTTCTCCCGCGTGCGTACCGCCCAACTGCAATGTCGCAAGGGCATCGCCGTTTAACCTCTTATTCCTGAACCGTCTCGCGGCATACGCGGCGCCTCCAGCCTGATTCTTTTGGCTGGGGGCGTTTTTTTGTTCGTGAAATTTTTGGATTGAAAACGTTGATTGAGCATCCGTGAAAACAATGGCTTTATCAGTCAAAAAGATTTGATTTGGTTTCGGGCGATGGCAAAAACTTATGAAAGCTTAAACGACACACAAGTCCAGCAATTACTGGATTTAAGGGAGTTTGTGGAGATTCATCATGATCAAAAAATATGAAAGTGAAGCGCTGGAGTCGATTCATAAATCTGCCGTAGCACTTCATTCAATTGGAGCAATCAGCAAAACCACCCTCCGAGAATATGACGAAGCGTGCTTATCGGCCGTCCCTGAACAAATTCCGGCCGAGCAGATCAAGCAGCTGCGTGAAAGCAGTCATGTCAGTCAGCCCGTTTTCGCTCGCTACCTCAACACCAGCGCCTCCACCGTGAAAAAGTGGGAGTCCGGCGAAAAACAACCCAGCGGCATGGCGCTCAAGTTACTGAGCATCGTACAGAAACACGGCCTGGAGATTCTGGCCTGAAGATGGCCCAATGCCAGATTCCACTGAACCCTCACGAACACCCAAGGTCGATTAGCTACACGGCTCACACGAGCCGATTTTTTGGAGCTGACCCATGGACATTATTCGTATCATCATCGCCATTCTGCTGCCGCCACTGGGTGTGTTCCTGCAAGTGGGTTTCGGCGGGGCGTTCTGGCTGAACATCCTGCTGACCCTGTGCGGTTACTTCCCCGGTATCATCCACGCGGTGTACATCATCGCCAAGCGCTGAGGCCGTCAGCCTTTTGCGATGAGCCGTGAATTGCGCTCGTTGCGAAAGGCCAACTGCTCGATGGTCTGGGTGGCATGCTCGGCTTCTTCCCGCGCCTTGAGGATGATGCCGTGCTGCTCGGACTTGCTGCACACCGGGTCGGCATTGCTCGCATCGCCCGTGAGCATGAACGCCTGGCAACGGCAGCCGCCGAAGTCCTTTTCCTTTTCATCGCATGAACGGCACGGCTCGGGCATCCAGTCGTAGCCGCGAAAGCGGTTGAAGCCAAACGAGTCGTACCAGATGTGCTGCATGCTGTGGTCGCGCACATTGGGAAATTGCACCGGCATCTGTCGGGCGCCGTGGCAAGGCAGGGCGGTGCCGTCCGGCGTCACTGTCAGAAAGATGCTGCCCCAGCCGTTCATGCAGGCTTTTGGGCGTTCTTCGTAGTAATCCGGCGTCACGAATATCAGCTTGCACGGGTGGCCTTCGGCTTCGAGCTTGGCGCGGTATTCGTTGGTGATGCGTTCGGCGCGTACCAGTTGTTCCTGGGTCGGCAGCAAGCCCACACGGTTGAGTTGCGCCCAGCCGTAGAACTGGCAGGTGGCAAGCTCGACGAAATCTGCCTCCAGTGCGATGCACAGCTCGATAATGCGGTCGATCTTGTCGATATTGTGCCGATGGGTAACGAAATTCAGCACCATCGGATAGCCGTGGGCCTTCACCGCGCGGGCCATTTCCAGCTTTTGCGCGAAGGCTTTTTTCGAGCCGGCGAGCAGGTTGTTCACCTGTTCATCGCTGGCCTGGAAGCTGATCTGGATGTGGTCCAGGCCCGCCTTCTTGAAGTCGCTGATCTTCTGCTCGGTGAGACCGATGCCCGAGGTGATCAGGTTAGTGTAGAAACCCAGCTTGCGCGCCTCGGCGATCAGTTCGGCAAGGTCCTGGCGCACCAGCGGTTCACCGCCGGAAAACCCCAGTTGCGCGGCGCCCATTTCCCGCGCTTCGCGAAACACCTTGATCCACTGCTCAGTGCTCAGCTCTTTACCCTGCTCGGCAAAATCCAGCGGGTTGGAGCAATACGGGCACTGCAACGGGCAGCGATAAGTCAGCTCGGCGAGCAGCCACAGTGGCAGGCCGATCGGTGGCTTTTCAGGCAAGTTCGATCCAGTGCTCAGCACGGGCGACCTCCATGAAATCCTCGATGTCTTGACCGAGTTCAGGCACGCCCGGGAATTGTTTATCCAGCTCGGCGATGATGGCGGCCACGTCGCGCTCGCCGTCGATCAGCCCGCCGATCAAGGCGGCGCTGTCGTTGAGCTTGATCATGCCTTCGGGGTAGAGCAACACGTGGCCTTTTTGCGCTGGCTCGTACTGGTAGCGATAGCCCTGGCGCCAGGTCGGTGTTCTGCTGCGATCAAAGCTCATAGGGTGATCCCTTTATGCCAGACCCGCTGCTCGGTCACGCTGTGATACGGCGGGCGTTTAAGTTCGTAGGCCATGCTCATGGCATCCAGCATGCTCCACAGGATGTCGAGTTTGAACTGCAGGATTTCCAGCATGCGTTCCTGGCCTTCGCGGGTGGTGTAGTGCTGCAGCGTGATCGCCAAACCATGCTCTACGTCGCGACGGGCCTGGCCCAGGCGGGTGCGGAAATACTCGTAACCGGCCGGGTCGATCCACGGGTAGTGCTGCGGCCAGCTGTCGAGGCGCGACTGGTGGATCTGCGGCGCGAACAGTTCGGTCAGCGAGCTGCTGGCAGCTTCCTGCCAGCTGGCGCGGCGGGCAAAGTTGACATAGGCATCCACCGCAAACCGTACGCCGGGCAGTACCAGCTCCTGGGAGCGCAACTGGTCGGGGTCGAGGCCGACGGCCTGGCCCAGGCGCAGCCAGGCTTCAATACCGCCGTCTTCACCGGGCGCGCCGTCGTGGTCGAGCAGACGCTGGATCCACTCACGGCGGATCTCGCGGTCCGGGCAGTTGGCCAGGATCGCGGCGTCTTTGAGCGGGATGTTCACCTGATAGTAGAAACGGTTGGCGACCCAGCCCTGGATCTGCTCGCGGGTGGCGCGGCCTTCATACATCGCCACGTGGTACGGGTGATGGATATGGTAGAAGGCGCCTTTGGCCCGCAGGGCGGCTTCGAACTCGGCGGTGGTCAACGGTGTGTCAGTCACTTCGTCTGCTCCTACAATTCAATGCTCATGCCGTCGTAAGCCACTTCGACATTGCGCCGCACCAGCTCGGCGCGCTCGGGGGAGTCTTCGTCGAGGATCGGGTTGGTGTTGTTGATGTGGATAAGCACCTTGCGCTGCTTGGGTAGCTGCTCCAGTACTTCGAGCATGCCGCCAGGGCCGTTCTGCGCCAGGTGGCCCATCTCGCGGCCGGTGCGCGTACCGACGCCGCGGCGCTGCATTTCATCGTCGTCCCACATCGTGCCGTCCACCAACAGGCAGTCGCTGCCCGCCATGATTTCCAGCAGCGGCGCGTCGACTTTGCCCAGGCCCGGCGCATAGAACAGCTTGCCGCCGGTGCGCAGGTCCTCGACGATCAGGCCGATGTTATCGCCTGGGTGCGGGTCAAAGCGGTGCGGCGAGTAGGGCGGCGCGGCGCTACGCAAGGGCAGCGGGGTGAAGCGCAAATTCGGGCAGGCCGGGATCGTGAAGCTGGCGTCCAACTCGATACGGTTCCAAGCCAGGCCGCCGTTCCAGTGGGTCAACATGGTGAACAGCGGGAAACCGGTGCTCAGGTCTTCATGGACCATGTCAGTGCACCACACCTGATGCGGGCAACCTTCGCGCAAGCTCAACAGGCCGGTGGTGTGGTCGATCTGGCTGTCCATCAGGATAATTGCGCTGATGCCGGTATCGCGCAGCGCGCGGCCGGGTTGCATCGGCGCAAAGCCTTGCAGTTGCGCACGGATATCCGGCGAAGCATTGCACAGCACCCAGTTCACGCCATCGTCGGAGATCGCGATGGACGACTGGGTACGCGCCTGGGCGCGCAGGCTGCCGTCGCGAAAGCCTGCGCAGTTCACGCAGTTGCAGTTCCACTGCGGGAAGCCACCGCCGGCGGCGGAACCTAGAATCTGGACAAACATGATTGCTCCATCACGCAAAGCTCAAAACAAAAACGCCCCGGGCGAACCGAGGCGTTGTATTACTCAGCCAATCAACGGCTGGCGAAGTACATGGTGACTTCGAAACCGATACGCAGATCAGTGTAAGCGGGTTTGGACCAGGTCATATTCATACTCCTACCAAGGGATGGGACGTTCACTACCAAGTAATACATATAGTCCACCTCCTATTGGAGATGTTCAGATATTGCGTATGAATATTACGCAATTCTTTTCAAGTTAGCGCTGTCTTGACGGAAAAAGCCTGTTGCAGGGTTGGCAATGATCAGCCTGCCGGTTGCCAGGCGTCGTTGATGCGCGGGCCGTTGGCCACACAGCGCCAGCCGCCTGAGGCATCGTTGAGTTGCTGGGCGGCGCGCTGCAGATCCTCGCGTGTGCGGTTTTGTATCAACTGTTGTAGCAGGTCCAGGTAACCCGACGGATGGCCCGCCAAGTAAGCCTGCCACAGCAGTTCGGCGGCTTGGTTGAGCGGCAGTTGCTGGGCACTGAATTGCTGCGCCAGGGTCTGGTTGCCCAGGTCTGGGCTGCTGTCGATTAACGACGGTAATTGCTTCAGAAAGGTCTGCAGGTGATCGACGATCCCGCTCAGTGAAACGCTGGGGGACTGCACACCAAACAGCAGCCCGGTTTGCCCGTTGACCTGTCGGATGCCGCTGAAGACCGCGTAGCCGATTTGCAGATCAACCCGCAGGCGCTGGTAAAACGGCCCGTGCAGCAGATGCCCAAGCAGTCGCCAGGCGGCTTCGTCGGCCAAGGCTGACGTCGGTGCTGGGCAAAACAGCAGTAAAGCGGCTTCATTGGAGTCTGTTTTTATCGTGTGCCAGAGCTTCCGGCCGTCGAGGGTTGGCGGCGTGTGTTCAATGCTTGCCGCCTGCCCAGGCAGCCGCGCTGCGGCGATTTTGATCGCGGCTTCACAAGCGGCCGGCAATCCAAAGCCGAGCCCATGCCATCGAGCCGTCGCCCATGAAGCTGGCCCGGAGTGAGTGTCGGTGCAGCAAACGGGCAGCGCCTTGAGCAACTCTCGGATGGCGATCATCGGTGTCGCGGCGGGTGCGGCGTCTTGTGGCAGGCTTAAGCTTTGCGCCAATACGTCCAGAACAGCCGGCATGGGCTGATGAAGACCGACCATTTTCACCAGGAAATCATTGCCGATCGTTTCGAAAGACAACTCAACTCCGGCCTGCCGGGCATTCTCGCGCAATGGCTGTAATGTATTTTCCAACCCCACGGGCGCGGCGTTATCAAACTGCCATTGCAGATACAGCGCGCCTTCATCGGTATCATCCGCCAATGCCTGGCTGAATGTCAGCGCCGACACCTCCCGACGGCCCCGGGAGCGGTCTTGGGCGAAGGTGCGCAAACCACGATGGGCGCTGGTCTGGCCGCGGATCAGCCCGGCGCGTTGTTCTTTGGTGGGCGGGCGCAGGAATGGGTTGTTCGGCGGCAACTGCCAAGCCTGTCGGGCTGGTTTGAGGTGCAGTGAATCCAGCAGTTTTTTGAGTGCGACGACGCCCTGTTCCGACAGGTCTTCACTTTCGTTTCGCACCCATGCCAAGGCACTTTGGGTCTGTTGCTGGCGAGCGTTCAGCAAGGCGAACTCTTCGCGTAAAGGTGTCCAATCGCTGTGTGCGAAAAAGCTCAGCCAGTCGTGCAGCAACGCTTCGATTTGCGTAGCCGAATCGTCTTGAGTATCGAGGGCAAAGTCGATATCCAATACGGCTTGCCCGGCAAACGCATAAAGCACGGTCGCCTGCATGGCATTGGCCAGTTTTCGCGCTTTCAGCTCAGCCAGTAAACCACCCGGCGCCGTAGCATTGAGCCAGGTGCAGAGAAACGCCAGGGCTTGGCGGGGCGCGTCACAGGTGATGACATGGTGCAGGTGGTTATCGGCGATGTATTGAAAGCCCTGGGCGTGGCCGAGCATCAGCGCAGGCGGCGCAGCCTGTGGGTGCTGAGGGCCAGTGGCCAATTCGTCGCTGAAACGCTGGGCCAACGCTTGCAGTTCTTCCAATGGTTGCGGGCCGGCAAGGTTTAATGTCATCTGCCCGCTCTGATAGAACCTGGTATGGAATTCCTTCAATGCCTGCTGAAACGCCTCACGCTCAACCGGCAGGCTATCCCGATTACCGGCATGAAAACCGCGCAGCGGATGGTCCGCCGCCAAGCCTTCCAGCAGCGCAACCTGCTGCTGCGCCTTGGCATCCTGGGACCAGGCCACAAACTCCGCTTGCAGCACTTCGCGCTCACGCAGTTGGTCTTCAATCGTCAGGCGCGGATGGGTGAGCATATCCGCCAGCCGCTCCAGCCCATCGGCAAAGGTTGGCACCGGCAATTCAAAGAAAAAGTCCGTGGTGCGCTCGCGGGTGCTGGCGTTGACCTGCCCACCCTGGCGCTGCACGTAGGCCATCAAGCCTTCGCTTGTGGGAAAACGCGCAGTGCCGAGAAACAGCAAATGCTCAAGAAAATGCGCCAAGCCCGGCCACGCGAGTGGCACGTCATGGCTGCCGGCGGCCACGCGCAACATCGCGGCGCAACGCTTCAAGCGTGGCGCATGGCGCAAGGAAACCCGCAGGCCGTTGGCCAGGGTCAAGTCAAGGTGATGAGGGTGGGCCGGCGCAGGCATGGGCACTTCCGAAACGTAGGATGTGCCTATGCTAACAAACCGTCTGGCTCAGGGCTTGTGCAGCGCGCCGTACAACTCTGGGCGACGGTCTTGCAGGTAGTGATTGGCCGCGCGGGCATCCAGGATCGACTGGCGATCCAGCGTACCGACGATCAACGATTCATCCAGCCCCGCCTGGGCGATTCGCTGGCCATTGGGCGCAGCAATACTGCTTTGCCCGCAGTACTGAATCTCGCCTTCGTGCCCGCAGTAGTTGGCGTAGGCCACATAGCACTGGTTTTCAAAGGCCCGCGCCCGCACGGTCACGTCGGCAACAAAGTCGAACGGCACCATATTGGCCGTCGGCACCAGGATCACCTCGGCGCCGGCCAGGGCCAGGCGGCGGGTGTTTTCCGGGAACTCCAGGTCGTAGCAGATCAGAAACCCGAGCTTCCAGCCGTTAAGCTCCACCAGTGGGAAATCATCTTCCCCGGCGCTGAACATCGAGTGGTCCAGGTCGCCAAACAGATGAGTCTTGCGATAGTTGCACAGGCGCTGGCCGTGGGCATCGATCAACTGCACGGCGTTGTAGATCTGCCCGTCCTCAGCCCGCTCCGGGTAACCGTAGAGAATGGCCAGTCCGGCGCTTTTGGCCAGCTCGGCAATCGCCTGAGCCGACGGCCCATCCTGGGCTTCGGCGAGTGCGCCCACCGCTTCCGCGCCAATGTTGTAGCCGCTGAGGAACATCTCCGGCAGCACCAGCACGTCGGCACCGGTCGCCTCATGCGCCAATTGATGCAGGCGCTTGAGGTTGCCGGCCACATCCAGCGGCAGCGGTGGGCATTGGTACAGGGCGACACGCATGCTCAACTCCTTAATCGGCCAGGGCGATCGGGCCGATTTCGTCAAAGACATCACCTGGGCCCGGGTTTTCGGGGTGAGTGCTGCCGCCGAAGTGGGTCATGATGCCCCATACCGCATTCAGCGAGGTTTGCACCGCGCCCTCGACCCAAGCAGGCGTCCAGGATACGTCGTCACCGGCGATAAAAATCCCACGCTGTTCGGCGGGCATGTCCTTCTGCATAAAGTGCGCATACATGCGCTGGTTGTAGCGATAGTGGCCGGGCAACGCGCCTTTGAAGGCGCCGAGGAAATGCGGGTCGGCTTCCCAGGACACGGTGATCGGGTCGCCGATGATGCGCGCCTTGATATCGACTTTCGGGTAGATCTTTTTCAGCGCGTCGAGCGCCAGTTTCACGCGCTTGTCGATGGGTTGCGGGAGCATTTTCAGCGCGTCGCTCATCCACGAGTACGACAGGCAAATCACGCCTGGCTTGTCGTCACCGTTGTCGAACAGATAGGTGCCACGGGTGAGGCGATCGGTGAGGGTCATGCTCATCAGGTCGCGGCCGGTCTCCGGGTCCTTGTCTTTCCAGAACGGGCGGTCGACCATCACGAAGGTTTTCGACGATTGCATGTAGCGTGTGCGGTCCAGAGCCATCCACATTTTTTGCGAGAACAGGGTTTCGTCGCATTCGATCTGGGTGGTCAGCAGCCAGCTTTGACAGGTAGTCAGCACGGCGGCGTATTCGCGGGTGTCACCGTAGTTGTCGGTGACCGCAAAGCGGCCATCGGCAGCGTGGGCAATGCGTTTTACCCCTGCCCGTGGCGCGCCGCGATGCAAAGAGCTGAGGCTGGTGCCGGCGGGCCAATGGGCGCAACGCTCCGGCACATGGCGCCAGATGCCCATGGGCACTTGCGCTACGCCGCCAACCACCAG
The DNA here is from genome assembly GCF_021606215.1 of Pseudomonas sp. PA-5-4B. Taxonomy (NCBI): domain Bacteria; kingdom Pseudomonadati; phylum Pseudomonadota; class Gammaproteobacteria; order Pseudomonadales; family Pseudomonadaceae; genus Pseudomonas; species Pseudomonas sp. PA-5-4B. The sequence goes on from NZ_WKDB01000048.1 coordinate 52,031, forward strand.
GTGTTGGTGATCGTCGCAGTTGGTCATCACCACGCGGAAGATTTCCAGCATCGAGTTGGGGAAATCCGAGTCCCAGCCGCCAGTGCCGAAACCCACTTGGCCAAACACTTCGCGGTGCGCGAACGACAGTTTGGCGAACGCCTTGGACGTGGCGACGAAGTCATAGAAGGTGCGGTCGTCCCACAGCGGTACCAGCTTGTTCCACAGCGCCTTGAGGCGTGGCACGTCGCGATCGCGAATGGCTTGCTGGATATCACCGAACTGCGAGCCGGCCTCCAGCGCATCCGCCCAGGCATCGGCAACTTCCTGGAACAGCACCGGCAGGTCCGAGAGTTTTTGTGCGTAGTGGGTCTGGCCTTCGAGGTCGACCACTGTGCTGCCGGAAGCCGGTGTCAGCGGGTTGGGAAAGGGTTTGGTCTCCAGGCCCAGCTTGTCCACATAGTGGTAGAACGCGGTGGATGACACCGGAAAACGCATGCCGCCCAGCTCGGCGATGATGCCTTCGGCGCCTTCAAAGGCCTGGGAGCGCAAACGCCCGCCCATCTTCGAGGCCTCGTATACCACCGGCTTGAGGCCCAGCTTCATCAGCTCGTAAGCAGCCACCAGCCCTGCGATCCCGGCTCCCACAATCGCCACTTCCGCGCCATGGTTGGCCGCGGGAATACTGCCCAGGCCAGCCGGGTGTTCGATCCAGTCATCAAAGGCAAACGGAAAATCCGGGCCAAAGATGGTGATAGGTTTTTTACCGTCGGCGGGATGGCGATTGGTCTTGCTGATGGTGCTGGACGGAATGCTCATGGCTGACCTTACTGACGACTCGGCGGGATTCGGCCCGTTGAGTATAGGAAAAGATGGCAGCCAGTTTAGGGAGCGTAGCGTTCGTTATTAAGACGCAATGTGTCGTCGGATTGAATTGTTTTTAGTCAGAATGACGAAGTGGCTGGTCAAACTGGCTGACCGCGGTCCAATTTGTTACTGAGGATGATCGACGTGGTGGTTTTTTCCACGCCCTCGACGCTGCCGATCTGGTCCAGCAACTGGTCCAGCTGTTCCGGCGAATCAGTGCGCAGCCAGGCCACGTAATCAAACTCGCCACTCACCGCACACAATTGCTGCACCTGCGCCATGGCGCTCAACCGGCGCAGCACTTCCTTGCCCGAGCGCGCTTGAACGGTGATGCCGACATACGCCTGCAAACCCCCGTCGACCACACGCTGCCCGAGGCGCACGCCATAACCGGTAATCACCTGGGTTTTCTCCAGGCGCGCCAGGCGCGACGTCACCGTGGTGCGCGCAATCCCCAACTGCCGGGCAAGCATGGCTACGCTTTCGCGGGCGTTGATCTGCAAGGCGGCGATCAGTTGGCGATCGATTTCGTCGAGGGCGGGCAAGGG
>NZ_WKDB01000049.1:0-51934 GCF_021606215.1 Pseudomonas sp. PA-5-4B
ATGCAACATCGTGTTGGGTATTTCTATGAAGGGGAATGGTGCGCTTGCCTGTGGCGTTATTGGAGGCGCCGCTGGAGGGTATGGCGTAGGCAATGAAGGTGGTGATTATGGAGCGCTTCTGGGTGGGAAAATCCTGGAGGTCAATGGTGATTTGATCTTCGAGCCAGAGGGCGCGTAACCATGGATTTTTTTCTGGTCTACTCAATTGTGTGGTTTGTTTGGATGTTCGTCGTTCTGGGGCTGATGCTTTTTGCCGAATATACAAAACTCGATGAGGTGGAAAGTTACTTCAGTCACAACGAGCGGGTTCGTGGCAACAAACGTTTTTGGAGACGAAAGGAGTGGATTGACAGGCAGTACCGCATGTTGCTGATTTTTGAGTTTCTGTCCGATTCAAAGCGCCACGTGAAAGCCGGTGTTGTGACCGAGGCCGAACTGGCGTCTGTGCCTTTAGCGCTCAAACGCTGGGTGTTATGGCCCTATTACCTGGGGTTTACCTGGCTGATCACAACCGTGGTCTGGTCCGTTTGGCGCAGGTGGGGTGACTTACCTATTTGAAGGAGGTTAATTTTTTCTAAAAAATACTGTTCATGCATACAGTATTGTTCTACATTCCATCCCAGGTGACCGGATGTCACCGATCACCTGAGCATCAATTTTTTAACTATGGATGGATAAAAAATGAAACCAACCAAAGCCCTTATGCTGGGCGCGGCCATGATGGCCTCCTGCTTTATCTCGGCCTCTGCCCTGGCCGACCTGAACCTTCCCAAACTCACCCCCGGCACAGTCAGCCAAAGCGAGATTGACGCGCTCAAACCTGGCGGCACGCTCACTGCGGTGCCGATTTCGGAGGCGCTGCGGCAAAAGCTGCTGGATGCACGGGACGGCAAGACCAAGGCGGTCACTAAAGCGGCCAGGTCCGCACCGTTCAACACCGTTATCGGCACGTTGAAAAAGCCGAGCCAGAGCGAGCTGAAAAGTGCAGCGGTCGCCGACTTTGTTCCGCTGTTTCCGACCCTGGATATCAACACCCTCTACACCATCAGCGAAGTGCAAACGGGCCAGGATTTCCCTTACCACTTCAACCTGCCAAAAAGCGCGCGGGTGCTGGTGCAGTTGATCAACCAGAGTGCCGGCGCCGACATGTCGCTGAGCCTGTTCCGCGACGACGGCCAAGGCAACCTGCAACTGCTGGCCACCGCCGATAACGCCGGCAATGCCGATGAATACATCGACGGCGTGCTGCCGGCTGGTGACTACTACTGGTACATGGTGGCCAAGACTGCAACCAACGCGCAGTTCAGTTTCGGCGTGGCGGCAGACACCAACATCGATGCCTTCGAGCCCAACGACTCGCCGCAAGATGATTTTGCGCTGCCGGACACCATGAACAAGGTGAGCGGCAACCTGGACAACGCCAACGACGTCGATTACTTCGACTTCAAGGCCGTGCGTGGCCAGGCCGTGAGCATGTACCTGGCAGGCGATGACAGTGGCAGCCGTAACCAATGGATCTTCGAGCGCTTTGATGGCGTCAACTGGATCGTCGTACCGGCCGGCTCTACGTCCACCTACCCGAGCGTCACGCCGGGTACGACCGTCAAGGTGCGTGTGCGGGCCAACCCGGCTGTGACGCAGGATCCAAGCAAATATTACAAGTTGAGCCTCGGCTCTGCGCCACGGCTGAACAGCTCGCAGGTAACCGGTGACAACATCGTGCGGGTGCCGGCATCGATATTCTGGATGGCGACGCAGGCGGGGCGCACATTGAACTGGACCACCAACTGGTCCGACTCCACGGGCGCGCCGCTGCTGGGCGTCACACCTGTGCTGCGTGTCGACAAGCGCTTTGAGGGCTCCGAGTTTCATTGGACCGACTTCAAGGCCACCACCAACAGTGCCGGCACATCCCAGGCCAGTGCTGCGCTCGGTACCTGCTTTGGCGATAACCGTGTGCAGTACCCGGACAGCAGCACCGGCGTGCAGTACACCTGGGACACCACCTTCAACTTCGGCGGCTGGCGTATCGAGCTGGACGAGTTCCCGGGCGTGGGTGTCGGCGGTGATAACGTGCAGTATGTGACCTTTGGGCACATCTGCACCCAGGACATCATCCATTGATACCGTGATGTAAATCAGAAGGGGCAGCCTGAACAGGCTGCCCCTTTTTGTTATTCGCTGGCCAGCGCCAGCTTCAACGGCAGGCGCGCCATGCTGGTGCTCGTGAGCGAGCCCAGGTACAACCAGTCGCCGTATTCGCGTGCGGTAGTGACCGGCGAGTAATTGCCCGCACTGCCATCCTGCAAGTTGGCGATGACCTTGCCATCGATGTCCAGCCCCAGCACAAAGGCTTTACGCTCGATGGGCTTGGGCACCACCATCAGTGCGCGCACCATCACCTTGCGCAACAGCGGGTAGCCGGCGAAACCGTCCAGCAACGGGTTGCGCGGCGAATACAGGGCAACCCAGAAGCGATCGCGGCCATTGAAACTGAGGTTGTCCGGCAGGCCCGGCAGGTTGTCGATAAACAGGTCATGGGTGCCGCTGCGCTCGCCCTTGAGCCAGTAGCGGCTGATACGGTAGGCGCCGGTTTCATTCACCAGTACGTAGTTTTCATCCGGCCCCAGGGTCACGCCATTGGCAAATTGCAGCCGGTCCAGCAACACCTCTGTGGTGCCGTTGTTGAAGTCATAGCGCAGCAACCGGCCGTCGCCACCATGCTCAATCACTGCTGTGCCGTCCTGGCCATAGCCCCAGCGGCTTGATGCGTCGCTGAAGTAGGCATAGCGCCCGCTGGCATCGACGGTCACATCGTCGGTGAGGCCAAAGGGTACGCCGTCAGCGCTGCTGCTCAATGGCTTGAGTTGGCGATTGGCATCCAGGGCAAGCAACCCCTTGACCCCATCGGCAATGATCAAGCGCCCATCCGGGTGCAACGCCAGGCCGAGCGGGCGGCCGCCGGTGTTGGCGAGCACTTCCAGCGTGTGGCTGTCCGGCGAGGTGCGGATGATGCGCCCGTCTTGCAGGCCGCTGATCAGAAAGCCCTGGGGGTCGAGCAGCAAGGCTTCGGGGCCGGCGATGTCCTGTGCGCCGATTTTTTCAATGCCCTTGAGCCGCTGGTTCTCGGCGTAGGCGCCGTCTTTGAGCGAGGGCGCCTTGGGCGGCGACCAGTTCACCGGTTGCACTTTGGTGGGCATCAGCAGCAGAAAAGCGATGACTGCAAGCAGCAGTACGAACAGCAAATGGCGCAGTTTTTTGGGGCGGGTACTCATGACTATTCCTGGTTGTCGTGGGCGTTCGGCTCCCAGTGCAGGGTGCCGAACAGGTAATCCATCAGGGGGAGGACGATATTGAAGTTGCGCCCCTGCATCAGCTCACGGCGGTGGTGCAGGGCATGCAATTGGTGCATCTGGCGAATCCATGGCAAGCGCGCCACCGGGTGCTCGGCGGGCAGGTGTTCGCAGGCGTGAAACACTTCGTAAAGTAAATACCCAAGGATCATGCACCCGGCAAACAACCCGGCGACGTTGGGGCTCAATTGTTTGAGCAGCCACCAGGCGGGCAGGGTGATCGTCAGGCTGTGCAGCACGATCAGCCAGGCCGGGAATAGAATCACACGCCAGTCTCGCGGGCTGTCATAGGTCATGTGGCCGGGAGTAAAGAAACTGTGGTGGTCACCTGTGTGGCGCGCATAGAACAGCCGGGCCAGGCTGTGTTTGTGATGGCCGAGGTGGCGGTGTACGAGGTAGATGCACAGGTTGAAGAACACCAGCGTCAGCGGCACGGTCAGCCACTGCAGCGCGGTGATGTGCGTGGTGGAGGACCAGGCCAGGGCGATGCAGACAAGGCCGTAGCCCAGCACGAAACTGGCGTGCAGCCAGGGGTTGTAACGGGCGCTCACGGCGGCGCGGTAGCCGGCGCGGAAGGTCTCGGTGGGATGGGCCATGGCGGCACGCTCTGGTTTTTTTGTTGGAGCCTGAGCTTAGTTGGTACGCGAGATAGTGCGAGTTTTTGCGCAGTCCGCGGTTCAAGTGTGGGAGCTGGCTTGTGTGGAAACAGGCTTTTATGGGAGCTGGCTTGCCTGGGATGCACACACCTCGGTGTGTCAGGTAGAGCTAGTAGATGCTATCGCAGGCAAGCCAGCTCCCACACTTGAACCGCGGGCGACCGACGGGGGCTTGCACAGGCCTGATTTACTTGCTAGCTTCTCGCAAAATGTTATCGATAACATTTGCTCTAAAAATAAAAACAAAACAGAGAACCACGCCATGAAAATGCTCCCGAAAACCCTGTGTTTACTGGCTGTCAGCATCACCCTCGGCGCAACCAGCGCAGCGTTTGCCGACGCCGCCAAACCGATCCGCATCGGCGCTTCCTTCCAGGAAATCAACAACCCCTATTTCGTCACCATGAAAAACGCCCTGGAAGAAGCCGGCGCAACCATCGGTGCGAAGCTGATCATCACCGATGCCCGCCATGACGTGTCCAAGCAGGTCAGCGACGTCGAGGACATGCTGCAAAAAGGCATCGATATCCTGCTGATCAACCCCACCGACTCGGTTGGCGTGCAATCGGCGGTCAAATCTGCGCACGCCGCGGGTGTGGTCGTGGTCGCAGTGGACGCCCAGGCCGACGGCCCGTTGGACTCCTTTGTCGGTTCAAAAAACTTCGACGCCGGCTTCCAGGCCTGTGAATACCTGGCCAAGAACATCGGCGACAAAGGCAATATCGCGATCCTCGACGGCATCGCCGTGGTGCCGATCCTTGAGCGTGTGCGCGGCTGCAAAGAAGCGGTGGCCAAGCACCCGGACATCAAGATCGTGAGCGTCCAGAATGGCAAGCAGGAACGTGACCAGGCGCTGACCGTCACCGAAAACATGCTGCAGGCCCAGCCGAGCCTCAAGGGCATCTTCAGCGTGAATGACAACGGCTCCCTCGGCGCACTGTCGGCCATCGAAGCCAGCGGCCTGGACGTAAAACTGGTCAGCGTCGACGGCGCACCGGAAGCCATCAAGGCGATCCAGAAGCCCGGTAGCAAGTTCATCGCCACCTCGGCGCAATACCCGCGCGATCAGATCCGCCTGGCTCTGGGCATCGCCCTGGCCAAGAAGTGGGGCTCGCAAGTGCCGGCCACCATTCCCGTCGACATCACCTTGATCGACCAGGCCAAGGCCAAGGACTTCAGCTGGTAAATCGCCCCGGCCCCACGTGAACCGTGGGGCTTGAGGTCTCCTTCTGAATACGAGGTCGGCGGCATGAGCAGTCTTCTGAAGCTGGAAAATATCTGTAAGCGCTATCCGGGCGTACAAGCCCTCAAGTCCATCAACCTGCAGGTCGAACGCGGCGAAATCCATGCGTTGCTGGGTGAAAATGGCGCGGGCAAGTCGACCCTGATGAAGATCCTCGGCGGCGTCGAGCATCAGGACGAAGGGCAGATTTTAATCGATGGCCAGGTGCAAAAGTTTGCCACTTACCGCGATGCGATCGCCGCCGGTATCGGCATTGTGTTCCAGGAATTCAGCCTGATTCCCTATCTCACGGCGGTGGAAAACATCTTCCTCGGGCATGAGTTGAGCAACCGCTTCGGCCTGCTGCGCAAACGTGAAATGGTCGAGGCCAGTCAGGCGTTGTTCAAGCGCTTGGGCGTGAGTATCAACCTGCAATGTGCGATCAAGCACCTGAGCGTGGCCGAGCAGCAATTCGTCGAAATCGCCAAGGCCCTGGCCCTGGATGCGCGCCTGTTGGTACTCGATGAACCGACCGCTACGCTCACGCCCAGCGAAGCCGAACTGTTGTTCGAGATCATGCGCGAACTCAAGCGCCAGGGTGTGGCGGTGATCTTTATCTCTCACCACCTGGAGGAGATTTTCCAGGTGTGCGACCGCATCAGCGTGCTGCGCGATGGCGGTAACGTAGGCGTGACCGATGTGGCCGACAGCGATATCGACCGGCTCGTCGAAATGATGGTCGGCCGGCGCCTGGAAAACAGTTTTCCACCCAAATCCACGAAGGAGCGTGGCCCGCTGTTGCTGGAGGTCAAGGACATCCAGTTGGTGCGCAACGGCCCGCACAATCGCTTTCAGTTGCACAAGGGCGAGATCCTCGGCTTTGCCGGGCTGGTCGGCTCCGGTCGTACCGAACTGGCGCTGGGCATGATGGGTGCGCTGCCGTCGGTGAGCAAAGACGTGTGGTTGCGCGGCGAGAAAGTCAGCCTGGATGACCCGGCGCAAGCCTTGGCCCACGGCATCGGGCTGCTCCCGGAAAGCCGCAAGAGCGAAGGGCTGATCACCGATTTCAGCATTCGCGAAAACATCTCCCTGAACAACCTGCCCAAATATCAGAACGCCACGGGCCTGATCGACAAGAGCAAAGAGTGCGCCAGCGTCGACGCGCTGATGCGCCAGCTGTCGATCAAGGCGCCCAGCGGCGAAAGCCGGGTGTTCAACCTCAGCGGCGGCAACCAGCAAAAGGTTGTGATCGCACGCTGGATCAACCACCACTGCGACGTGCTGGTGTTCGATGAACCCACACGCGGCATCGACGTCGGCGCCAAGGCGCAGATCTACGCCCTGATGCGCAGCCTCACCGAACAAGGCTACGCGATCATCATGATTTCTTCCGAACTGCCCGAAGTCATTGGCATGTGCGACCGCGTCGCCGTGTTCCACAAGGGCGCCATCGTCAAGCTGCTGGAAGCGGCCGCCGTCAACCCACAAGAGGTCATGCGCCATGCAACAGGGGGCTCAAGTGAATATGTCCATTAATACCGGCGACACCCGCCGACTGCGCCTGAACCTGGCACGGCTGTTGCGCTCGCCGGCGTTTTATCCCTTCGTCGGGTTGGTGGTGGTGACCCTGGTGATGATCTTCGCCAGCGATAACTTCCTCACCACCAGCAACCTGTCGAACATTGCGCGCCAGGTGTCGATCAACGCGATTATCGCGGTGGGCATGACCTGCGTGATTCTCACCGGTGGCATCGACCTGTCGGTAGGCCCGGTGATGGCGCTGTCGGGCACCTTGACCGCAGGGCTGATGGTCGCGGGCCTGCCGCCGGGCCTGGCGATTGGCGCCGGCCTGCTGATCGGCGTGGCCTTCGGCATCGGCAATGGCGTGTTCGTCGCCTACCTGCACATGCCGCCGATCATCGTCACCCTGGCGACCATGGGCATCGCCCGTGGCCTGGGCCTGATGTACACCGACGGCTACCCGATTTCGGGGTTGCCGGAGTGGTTCGGTTTCTTCGGCCGCCAGAGCCTGTTCGGCGTCGACGTGCCGATCCTGATCATGCTGGTCACCTACTTTGCCGCCTATGTGTTGCTGCAACACACGCGCATCGGCCGCTACATCTACGCCATCGGCGGCAATGAAGAAGCGGTGCGTTTGTCGGGCGTGCGGGCGGCGCGCTTCAAGTTGCTGGTGTACGGCATCAGCGGCCTGACCGCAGCGATTGCCGGTCTGGTGCTCACCTCACGCTTGATGAGCGGCCAGCCGAATGCCGGCGTGTCGTTCGAATTGGATGCGATTGCGGCGGTGGTCCTTGGCGGTGCGTCGATTGCCGGCGGGCGCGGGGTCATTGTCGGCACCTTGCTCGGCGCGATGCTGCTGGGCGTACTCAATAACGGATTGAACATGCTCGGGGTCTCGCCCTACGTCCAGAGCGTGATCAAGGGCGGGATCATTTTGCTGGCGATTTTCATCAGCCGTCAGCGCCATAAATAAACACCTGACAAGAAAGGACCGAACACATGGACAAGCACACCGAGATGCAAGCCGTCGTTTGCCACGGCCCGAAAGACTACCGCCTGGAACGCATCGGCAAACCCAAGGCGCGCCCCAATGAACTGGTGATCCGTATCGCCGCCTGCGGCATCTGCGCCAGTGACTGCAAGTGCCATTCCGGCGCGGCGATGTTCTGGGGTGGCGATAACCCGTGGGTCAAGGCGCCGGTGGTGCCGGGCCATGAGTTTTTCGGCTACGTGGAAGAAGTGGGCGAGGGCGCCGAGGAACACTTTGAAGTGGCGGTGGGCGACAAGGTGATCGCCGAGCAGATCGTGCCGTGCGGCAAGTGCCGCTTCTGCAAGTCGGGCAAGTACTGGATGTGTGAAGTGCACAATATCTTCGGCTTCCAGCGTGAAGTCGCCGAAGGCGGCATGGCCCAGTACATGCGCATTCCCAAGACCGCCATCGTGCACAAGATTCCCGAGTCGGTGTCGCTGGAAGACTCCGCATTGGTGGAGCCGATGGCGTGTTCGATCCACACCGTCAACCGTGGCGAAATCCAGCTCGATGATGTGGTAGTGATCGCCGGTGCCGGTACGCTGGGGCTGTGCATGGTCCAGGTGGCGGCGCTGAAAACCCCGAAAAAACTGGTGGTGATCGACATGGTCGACGAGCGCCTGGAACTGGCCAAGCAGTTTGGCGCCGACGTGGTGATCAACCCGTCCCGCGACAATGCCCGCGAGATTATCAATGGCCTCACCGATAACTATGGCTGCGACGTGTACATCGAAACCACGGGCGTGCCCGCCGGAGTGACCCAAGGCCTGGACCTGATCCGCAAGCTCGGGCGTTTTGTCGAGTTCAGTGTGTTCGGCGCCGAAACCAGCGTCGACTGGTCGATCATCGGCGACCGCAAGGAGCTGGACGTACGCGGCGCGCACCTCGGCCCATATTGCTACCCGATCGCTATCGACCTGTTTGAGCGCGGCCTGGTGACGTCCAAGGGCATTGTTACCCATGACTTCCCGCTGGATGATTTTGCCGAGGCCTTCGCGTTGGCCAACTCGACCAAGTCGATCAAGGTGCTGTTGAAGCCGGTGATTTGATCTATGAACTACGTAATGGGTGTCGATATAGGAACCCAGAGCACCAAGGCGCTGCTGGTGGATGGTCAAGGTACGATCATCGCCCAGCACAGCCAGGGGTATCGCGTCGATACCCCGAAAGTGCGCTGGGCCGAGCAATGGCCGCAGGTGTGGCTGGAGGCCGTCGAGGCGTGTGTGGCGCAGTGCATGGCCAAATCCGGCGTGGCGGCCGGGCAGGTCAAGGCGATGTGCATCAGCAGCCTGTATGGCGGTTCGGGGATTGCCGTTGACGCGCAGATGACGCCGCTGCACCCGTGCCTTATCTGGATGGACCGGCGCGCCGGCGAGCAGGTGGCGTGGGTGCGTGAGCACCTGGACCAGGAACGCTTGTTCGAAGTAACGGGTAACTCGGTGGACAGCTATTACGGCTTCACCAAGATGCTCTGGCTCAAGCAGCATCAGCCGCAGGTGTGGGCCGACACGCGCTACCTGCTGCCGCCCAACAGCTATATCAACTGGTGCCTTACCGGCGAATTGGCGGTGGACCATAGCAGCGCCGGCAATATCGGTGGGGTTTACGATGTGAAGGCGCGCGGCTGGTCCGCCGAGATGCTCGATGCATTGGGCATTCCACAGGCCATGATGCCCGAGCGATTGGTGTACTCCGGTGACGTGGTGGGCGGTTTGCTCGAAAGCTGGGCCACGCGCCTGGGCTTGCAGGCAGGCACGCCACTCCTCGCCGGCGGTGTGGATGCGGCGATGGCGACATTGGCAGCGGGTGTTACGCAGCCGGGTAACCATGTGGCGATGATCGGCACCAGCATGTGCTGGGGGTATTTGAACCAGCACGTGGACGCACATCACGGCCTGGTGAGCATGCCTCACGTCTACAACGGCCATCGAGACCTGTACATCTTTGGCGGTGCGATCACCGCCGGGGCGTCGGTCAGCTGGTTTCGCGAACAGTTCTGCCAGGCCGAAGAACAGCAGGCCCAGGCCACCGGCCAGGACAGCCTGGTGTTGCTGGAGCAGAGCGCCACCCAGGTTCCGGCGGGCAGCGAAGGTTTGTTGTTTTTGCCGTACCTGATGGGCGAACGCAGCCCGGTATGGGACGACCGCGCCAGCGGCAGCTTTGTCGGGCTGAACCTGTATCACAGCCGTATTCACCTGTACCGCGCGGTGCTTGAAGGCGTGAGTTTTGCCCTGCGCCACAACATTGAAGCCGGTACCCAGGGCGCGCATTCGCTGGACCCGCGCTTGATTGTGGTGGGAGGCGCGAGCCATTCGGATTTGTGGATGCAGATTATTGCCGATGTCACGCGCTACCCGGTCTACACCATTGTGCAGGAGGTGGAAGCGGCCTTGGGCGCGGCGTTGCTGGCGGCGCATACGGTGGGCTTGGTGAGTGATGACGAGATGGACAAAGGCTGGGTGCAACTGGAACTGCGGGCGCAGCCCAAGCGCGAGAATGTCATGACGTATGACCGGGCGTTTGCCGAGTACCTGAAGCTGTATCCAGCCCTCAAGCCGATCATGCATAGCCTGCAAACCAACTGACCCAACACAGATCAAAAATGTGGGAGCTGGCTTGCCTGCGATAGCGGTGTATCAGTGCCAAATGTGCTGGCTGACACTCTGTTATCGCAGGCAAGCCAGCTCCCACAGGGATCTTGATTGTTTATCGAGAAGTGACCATGACCACCACCTTCAACTTCACCCGCCAGCGCATTCTCGTCACCGGCGCCAGCAGCGGCATCGGTCGCGAAATCGCTCAACAGCTGATTGCCGCCGGTGCCGAAGTCTTCGCCCTTGGCCGCGACGCGCAAGCCTTGTCACAGCTGGGCTGCAACAGCTTATGCGTGGATATCGCCGACAGCATCGCTCTGGACAAAGCCCTGTCAGACTTGCCGCCGCTGAACGGTCTGGTCAACTGCGCCGGTATCTCACGCCTGGAGCCCGCCGCCGCCATCAGCGCGGAGGCGTTCGATCAGGTCATGCAGGTCAACGCCCGCGCCGCCGCACAGGTCGCCAGCCGAGTGGCGGCAAAAATGATCGAAGCGAAAATCCCCGGCAGCATCGTCAATGTCTCAAGCCAGGCGTCACTGGTGGCGCTGGACGATCACCTCGGCTACTGCGCCTCAAAGGCCGCGCTGGACGCGATCACCCGCGTGCAGTGCGCCGAGTGGGGGCGCTTTGGCATTCGTGTGAACAGCGTCAACCCCACGGTCACACTTACGCCAATGGCGACAAAGGCCTGGTCGGATCCGGCCAAACGCGACCCGGCGCTGGCGGCCATTCCGCTGGGGCGTTTCGCACAAACCGTGGAAGTCGCATTGCCGGTGCTGTTCCTGCTCAGCGATGCCGCCAGCATGATCAGCGGCGTGAGCCTGCCGATCGATGGCGGCTACACCAGCCGCTAGCCGTTTTCCAGCACGCCGGCGATCACCACTTTGTCCCGTGGCTTGTACGGGTCTTGCAAGCGGTCAAGCAGCAGGCGTACCGCGCTGCTGCCGGCCAGTGAGGCGTCGTGGGCCACGCAGGCGATCGGCACGCCGAAGATATCGGCGAAGGGCAGGCGGTCGATGCCGCAAATGGTCAGGCTGTCGTGGGCGATGTTGTGCATGCGCAAGGCACGCAGGGCGCCGAGGGTGATCAACTGGTTGAAACCCATGATTGCATCGGGCGCCGAGTGCTCGGCCAGGTAGTCGAGAGTGTGCAGGTAAGACGGCATCAGCGTGTAGTCACCGGCCTGCACTTCGACCTGAACATGGGGGTGTTCAGCCAGCACTTCGCGCAACCCTTTGAGGCGCTCCACGGTGATACGTGAGTGCTGCGGGCCGGTCAGCACCAGCAGGCGTTTAAGGTCGGGTGTCTGGCGCAGCAGGTAGTGCGCCGCCTGGATACCGCTGTGGTAGTTGTCGAGCACCACGCGGCTGAACGGGCTGTCGTGGATCGTGCGGTCGAGCAACACCACCGGAGTTTTGCCGTTGCCCAGGCGCTCCAGATAGTCGGGTTGGTAGCTGGGTTCGTCCGAGACCGGCGACAAGATAATCCCCGCCACGCGATAGCCCAGCAGGGTATCGACGGCTTTGCTTTCGAGTTCTTCCAGCTCATCGGTGTCCACCAGCATGATGGTGTAGCCGTGCTTCTTCGCCTCGCGGGAAATCGCCTTGATCATCTCGCTGTAGAACGGGTTGTCGACCGAGGCGGTGATCACGCCGATGATCAGGCTTTCACTGCGCTTAAGCCCGCGTGCGAAGGCGTTGGGCACGTAGTCCAGCTCGCGCGCCACTTCGAGAATGCGCGCCAGGGTGGCGGGCTTGACCAGGTCGGGCTTACTCAGTGCGCGGGACACCGTGATGGTGGTCATGCCCACCCGTTCGGCGATGTCGCTGATGGTGACGGACTTTTTCTTGTTCATCGGTAAGGCTGCGCTGGGAAACATCCGCAGGCTAGCATGCGCGCGGGCGTAGGGTGATTCAAATCAGCGGGTCCCAGCGTTGTGACCAGTCGCTTTCGGCCTTGACCACCTCGCGCAGCAGCCCCAGCGCCTGCTGCAATACCGCCGAATCCCGCGCCCGTGAGTAGACCAGATAGGTCGGGAAGCTGAATTCCGGCGCTTTCGGGACGCGTTGCATGACGCCGCTGTCCAGGTAGCTTTGCACCACCCGCGTGCGAAAATACCCGGCACCGCCATTTTCCAGGATGTACTGCAAGGCCAGCGGCCCGAGGTTGAAACTCAACGCGGCGCGGGCTTTGTCGGGCAGCGCGGCGTCGTGTTGCTGGCGAAAGCCTGGGCCCCAGTCGATATACACGTAAGGGGCGGGTTTGCTTGTTAACTGCACCAGGATCAGTTTTTCTTCCAGTACTTGCTCGACCTGCAGGCCAGGCCAGTATTGCGGCTGGAATACCAGCGCGGCATCGAGCACGCCCAGTTCCAGTTGGCGCAAGAGGTATTCACCTTCACGCACTTCGGTGCGCAGCGCGTGGCCGGGGATCTGTTCGCGCAAGGCCTTGGCCCAGCCCAGCATCAACGGGTTGCACAGGCTGACTTCGCCGCCGATATGCAGCACATTGCGGTAGCCATCGGGCAGCGGGAGGTCGCGCTTGGCGGCTTCCCAGGTTTGCAGCAATTGGTTGGCGTAGACCACAAACGCTTCGCCATCGGCGGTGAGCCTGGCGCCTGCGCGGTTACGCACAAACAGTGTGCTGCCCAACTGGCTTTCCAGGCTTTTGACCCGTGCGGTGATGGCGGTCTGGGTGACGTGCAGTTTCTCGGCTGCCGCGGCCAGGCTGCCGCAGCGGGTGATTTCGAGGAAGGTGCGTGCCAGTTCGATGTCCATGAAGCCCCCGGGGATGAATGGGGGACAGTGTAATGGAATGTGCTCGAAGCTGGCGTGTGTGTGGGGTTGTTGGGTGTATATCCGTTATTTAGGTAACGGCGGCTTATGGTTCCGCTCTTACAGCGGGTCACTTTTGGCAAACGCCCGGAATGCCGGCCCAGCCAAAAGTAACCAAAAGGTCTTCGCCCCACCACTCGGCACCTCGCTTAGGCTCGGTGTGCCAGAACGAAGGCTTGAATCCGTGGGCCGCCGCGATGGGCCATCCTTGGCCCAGCGCGGCTAACCCGGCGTCCTGCCGGGTTACCCACGGATTCAAGCCTGCGTTCGGCCATCGTGGTTAACGGGGCGCCTCAGATCAAAAGCAAGATCAAAAGCAGAGCACGGCGGCCTAGTAGCCGACCTGAGTGGTTGAATCAAAAACGAAAGGCGAAAGGCGGATTTGCATACACTGAAGAGCTGCTTTTCTGTGGGAGCTGGCTTGCCTGCGATGCAGACACCTTGGTGTATCAGGCACACCGAGTTGATGCCATCGCAGGCAAGCCAGCTCCCACCTTTGACCGAGTATGGCTCTGCTGTTGCTGTTGCTGTTGCTCCGGCCCTTACATCCTTTTCGATGACGAAGTCAGCGGTCTTTTGATCTGCGCTTTTGATCTTGATCTGAAATCGCCCCGTCAAACACGATGGCCGGAATTCGATAGGGATTTGGGGGGTAAACCGGCAGGGATGCCGGTTTAGCCGCCCCGCGCCATGGATGGCGCGTGGCGGCGGCCCCCCAAATCGCTGTCGGATTGCGGGCATGCCGAGCCATAGCGAGGCACCGAGTGTTGGGGCGAGGACTTTTTGCTTACTTTTTGGTCCTTCAAAAAGTGAGCCGCTGTAAGAGCGGAACCATAGGCCGCCGTTACCGCAGCAACGGATATACACACCGACAAACCGCCACCGCAAACTAACCACATCCCACAGTTGATCGCATTTCAGCCCAAGGCAGTCCGAACCCTAGTGAATACCGATGGACCAACTCTGCGTGGTCTGGTCTTCGTGCCGCTGCTCCAGGTCATCCTCATACTGACAACGCGGCCCCTTGCACTTGTACTCAAACGTCACCGGCGCCTGGGTCTGAACCGGGAACAACGATTTGGCCGTCGCCGGTGCATCGTGTGGCACCGCCTCAAGCACAGGCGCTTCGTAGCTCAAGTCCAACGCTGTGGCATGGACCATAACCGGCAGGACGGCGAGCACTGCACTCGCCATAAAAGTCCTTGTAAATAGCATCTAAAACAACCCGCTCAACAAAAAATGAAGCGCGGATTATAAGCCGGATGCGACCGCACATGCAGGGTTCAGAGCACCCGCGGTGCTTCAAGGTGTTCAGTAGGAAAGGCTTTGGCATAAGCCTGACACACCCTCAACACCTGCTCATCCGCAAACCGCGCAGCCACCACATGCAAACCCACCGGCAAACCATTCGCTGCCAACCCGCAGGGCACCGAAGCTGCCGGTTGCTGCGTCAAATTGAAGGGATAAGTAAACGGCGTCCACTCCATCCACGCTTTCATCGACGAACCCGGCGGCACATTATGCCCAGCTGCAAACGCTGTAATCGGCATCATCGGAGAGACCAGCACATCGTAATGCTCATGAAACGCCGCCATCCTCGCCACCAACGCCGCACGGGCTTCAAGGGCGTCGTTAAAATCGCCGAGGCTCAACTGCTGGCCGTGTTCGGCAATACGCAGCAAACCAGGGTCCAGCAATTGTTTTTGCGCATCACTCATGGAACCCGTGAGGCGAGCCGCACCGGCTGCCCACAAGGTGCTGAATACCTCCAGCGGGTCGCTGAAACCTGGGTCGATCTGCTCGACATGCGCCCCCAGTTGCACAAGTCCCTCAACCGCCTGGGCAACCACTTTGGCCACCTGCGGGTCCACGTCCACATACCCGAACGTAGGGCTATAGGCCACGCGTAAACCCTTCAAATCCGTAGCGCCCGATAACCACGGCGTATGGCGCGGCGCCCCGATCAGGCCATCACGCGCATCCGGTTGGGCCACGGTTTGCAGCATCAGTACCGTGTCTTCCACCGTGCGGGTCATCGGCCCCAGGTGCGACAAAATCGTCATGGAACTGGCCGGCCACTGCGGCACATACCCGAAAGTTGGCTTGATGCCGAACGTACCGGTGAACGCACAGGGAATGCGGATCGAGCCACCGGCATCGCTGCCCTGGTGCAGCACGCCCAGGTTCAGCGCCGCCGCCGCACCGGCGCCACCCGACGAACCGCCCGCTGTGGTGCGCGTGTCCCACGGGTTGCGCGTGATGCCGTACAGCGGGTTGTCGGTGACGCCTTTCCAACCGAATTCCGGCGTGGTGGTTTTACCTAGCAGCACCGCGCCGGCTTTGCGCATAAAAGCCGAGAAGGGCGCATCCACATCCCACGGCCCGTCGGCAGAGGAGGTGCGCGAACCCTTGCGGGTGGGCATGCCAATGGTCAGCGTCAGGTCTTTGATCGAGGCAGGCACGCCGTCCAGTGCGCCGCAGGGTTCACCTTTCAACCAGCGTTGTTCCGAGGCCCGCGCAGCGTTCAATGCGCCTTCAGGGTCTACGTGACAATAGGCGTTCACCACCGGGTTATAGCGCTCGATCCGCAGCAGAGCGTCTTCAGTGACGTCTACCGGTGACAGGGTCTTGTCGCGAAAATGCTGCAGCAGTTGCACCGCCGTCAGTTGGCCAATCTCACTCATGCCACCTCTCCCTGCGCCGCGTTGACCATGGCGCGCAACAGCACCGCGCAGCCCGCTGCCAGGTCATCCGGCGCGGCGTTTTCGATTTCGTTATGGCTGATGCCGCCTTCGCACGGCACAAAGATCATCCCGGCCGGGCCGAGTTTGGCGACGAAAATCGCGTCATGCCCGGCGCCACTGACGATGTCCATGTGGCTCAAGCCCAATGCCTGCGCACCGTCACGCACGGCGTTGACGCAGGCTGGGTTGAAGTCCAGCGGCGGGAAGTCGGCGGTGGGCGTCAGTTCAAAGGTCAGGCCATGCCGGGCGCAGGTGGCTTCGATCACGCCGCGCACTTCATCGACCATGGCTTGCAGTTTGTCGGCATGCAGGTGGCGCAGGTCGATGGTCATGTGCACCTGGCCTGGAATCACATTGCGCGAGCCGGGGTGCAGGTTCAGGCAACCGACCGTGCCGCAGGCGTGCGGTTGCTGTTGATGGGCGATGCGGTTGACCGCGCTGACCACTTCGGCGGCGCCCACCAGGGCGTCCTTGCGCAAGTGCATGGGCGTTGGGCCGGCGTGGGCTTCGACGCCGGTAAGGGTCAGGTCGAACCACTTCTGGCCGAGGCAGCCCATGACCACGCCGATGGTGGTGGCGCGGTCTTCCAGCACCGGGCCTTGCTCGATATGCGCCTCGAAATATGCGCCGACCGGGTGGCCAAGCACCGCGCGGGAGCCGGCGTAGCCGATGCGCTGCAATTCGGCGCCCACGGACAGGCCTTGGTCATCGAGTTTGTCGAGGGTGTCCTGCAAGTCGAACTTGCCGGCAAACACCCCGGAACCCATCATGCACGGCGGAAAGCGCGAGCCTTCTTCGTTGGTCCACACCACCACCTCGATGGGGGCCTGGGTCTGAATATTCAGGTCATTCAAGGTGCGGATCACTTCCAGCCCGGCCATCACGCCGTAGCAGCCGTCGAACTTGCCGCCGGTGGGCTGGGTGTCGATATGGCTGCCGGTCATCACCGGCGCCAGGACCGGATTGCGTCCGGCACGCCGCGCAAAGATATTGCCAATGGCATCGACACTGACACTGCACCCGGCGGCCTCGCACCATTGCACAAACAGGTCGCGGGCCTGGCGGTCGAGGTCGGTGAGCGCCAGGCGGCACACGCCGCCTTTGACCGTAGCGCCGAGCTGAGCCAAGTCCATCAACGATTGCCACAAGCGGTCGCGGTTGATCAACGGGGCATTGCTCTTGAGCGGTTGCGCAAAACTATTCATGTGCAAATCTCCGGTCAGGCACTCAGGGCCAGGTAGCGGTTCTTGATGGTCGGGTCGGCGCGGAAGTCAGCGGCGCTGCCCTCGTATACGACGCGGCCCTGTTCGAGCACGTAATGGCGGTCGGCGAGCTTGTCGCAGACCATCAGGTTTTGTTCCACCAGCAACACCGGCAGGCCGTCGTCCTTGACCTTGCGCAGGATTTTCACCAGCTCGTCAACGATCACCGGCGCCAGGCCTTCGGTGGGCTCATCGAGGATCAGCAGCTTGGGGTCGTTGAGCAGCGCACGGGCGATGGCGAGCATCTGTTGCTCGCCGCCGGACAGCGCGTGGCCGGCGTTTTTACGCCGCTCCTTGAGGCGCGGGAACATGCCGTACACGTCTTCGAGTTGCCAGCGGCTGGTCTTGCGCACGGCGATACGCAGGTTTTCCTCGACCGTCAGCAGGCGGAAAATCCCGCGGTTCTCCGGCACCAGCGCCAAGCCCTGACGGGCGATTTCAAAGATCTTCTGGCCCACCAACGCCTGGCCGTTGAAGTGAATCTGGCCCTGGCGCGGGCAGATAATCCCGAGGATGCTGCGCAGCGTGGTGGTCTTGCCCGCGCCATTGCGGCCCAGCAGCGTCACCAGTTCACCGGGGTTGACGGTCAGCGACACGCCTTCCAACACATGGCTCTTGTCATAGTAGGAATGGATATTCTCGACAATCAGCATCAGGCAGCCTCCCCAAGATAAGCCGTACGCACACGCTCATCGGCACGCACAAACTCCGGCGTACCCTCCACCAGGATCTGCCCGTGACTCATCACGGTGATGCGTTGGCTGATGGACATGACAATGCTCATGTTGTGTTCGATCAACAGCACCGTGTGGTCGCGGCCAAGGTCGCTGATCAGCTGGGTCATGATCGGAATGTCATCGATGCCCATGCCCGACGTGGGCTCGTCGAGCATCAGCAGTTTGGGTTTGGAGCAGATCGACATGCCCACCTCCAGCACGCGTTGCTGGCCGTGGGACAACTCACCCGCCAGGGTGTCGGCGCGGCGGGTCAGTTGCAGGCGTTCGAGGACTTGATCGGCCATCTCCAGATGCTCGCGCTTGCTGTCGACGCGGCGCCAGAAGTTCAGCGCCCGCGCGCCGTCGCGGCCTTGGGCGGCCAGGCGCAGATTTTCGCGCACGCTGAGGTTCTGGAACAGGCTGGTGAGCTGGAACGAGCGCGCCATGCCCAGGCCCACACGGCCGTGGGCCGGTTTGCGTATCAGGTTCTTGCCGTCAAAATGAATCGCCCCGGCGGTGGCCTGGCGCTCGCCGGTGAGGCAGTGAAACAGGCTGGTCTTGCCCGCGCCGTTGGGGCCGATGATGGTGTGAATGGTGCCGGCTTCGACCTTGAGGTTGACGCCGTTGACCGCATGGAACGCGCCATAGGCCAGTTCCAGGTCTTTGGTTTCCAGCAGGATGCTCATAGCCCTTCCTCCTTGGCGACGACGGGGGTCTTGCGGCTGCCGCGTACCCGTTCGAACAACGATGCGAGGCCGCCCCACAAGCCGCCGCGCATGAAGATCACCACAAAGATCAGGATCACACCCAGCAGCATCAGCCAGCGTGGCCACAGGTCGGAGAGGAAGTCCCCCAACAGCACGATGGAGCCTGCGCCCAGCAATGAGCCGAACAGCGAGCCGGTGCCGCCGACGATGGTCATGATCAGGATGTTCTCGGACATCGCCAGGTCGATGTTCGACAGCGGCACAAAGTGCAGCAGCATGGCGTACAGCGCCCCGGCGATGCCGGTGACCGCGCCGGACAGCACGAACACCAGGATCTTGAAGTGGCGCGTGTCATAGCCGATGGCCGAGGCGCGGGTTTCGTTTTCGCGGATCGCCATCAAGGTGCTGCCGAACGGCGAGGCGATCACCCGGCGCGCGCCGATAAAGATCAGCAGGAACAGCACCGCGACAAAACCATAGAACACCCGGGCATCGGCCAGCGACAGCAGCACGGTGTCACCGAGACGGATCTCCGGGCGCGGCACGCTGAGCAGGCCGTTGTCGCCGCCGGTCCAGTCGCTCAAGGTGTAGGCGACGAAGTAGGCCATCTGGCTGAACGCCAATGTGAGCATCACGAAGTAAATGCCGGTGCGCCGGATTGCCAGCGCACCGACCAGAAACGCCAGGAAACCGCCGGCAAGGGCGGCGCCGAGCAACGCGGTGAACAAGCCCAGTTGCAAGTGGATCATCAGCAGCGCCGCGCAATACGCACCGGCACCAAAGAAGATGCCTTGGCCGAACGACAACAGCCCGGTGTAGCCCAGCAACAGGTTGCAGGCCAGCGCGGCGAGGGCAAAGATCAGGATCTCGGTGGCCAGGGTGGCCGAGGGTAGAATCAACGGCAAGCCGATCAGCACCGCCAGCACCCACAGCAACATGGCTTTGGATTGGGTTTTGGCAAACGGCAGGGGGTTTTTCTCGCTCATGTCAGGCTCTCCCGAACAGGCCGTAAGGGCGCACCAGAATCACCACGGCCATCGCGCCGTAGATCATCAGGCTCGCGCCTTGGGGCCAGAATGTGGTCATCAGGCTTTGCACCACGCCCACCAGTAAACCGCCGACCAGCGCGCCGCTGAACGAACCCATGCCGCCGATCACCACCACCACGAAGGCCACGCCGAGGATCTCCGGGCCGACAAAGGGTTGCGCGCCGCGCAACGGTGCAAACAGCACACCCGCGACACCGGCCAGGGCCACGCCAAGGGCAAAGGTCATGGAAAACAGACGGAAGATATTGGTGCCCAGCAGCGACACGGTTTCGGTGCTTTCACTGCCGGCGCGTACCAGGGCGCCGAAGCGCGTGCGCTCCAGCAGCAGCCACAAGGCCAGGCCGATCAGCGCGGAAAACACGATGAGAAACAGGCGGTAGTAGGGGTAGACGAAATCGCCCACCACCAGCACGCCGCGCAGCAGTTCCGGCACGGCGACGCTTTTGCCCACCGGGCCCCAGATCATCACGCTGGCTTCCTGGATGATCAGCGCGATCCCCAGGGTCACCAGAATCTGGAACATGTGTGGCAAGTGGTAAATCCGCTGGATCAATAATCGCTCGATCACCCACGCCAGCGCGGCCACCACCAGCGGCGCGATCAGCAGCGCCAGCCAGAAGTTGCCGGTGAGGCTTACGGCGGTGTAGCAGATGTACGCACCCAGCAGAAAGAACGCGCCGTGGGCGAAGTTGACGAAGTTGAGCAGGCCGAAAATGATCGTCAGCCCGACCGCGATCAGGAAGTAGATCATCCCCAACCCAAGGCCGTTGAGGATCTGGAACAGGTAAAGATTAAGCATGCAGAAACCCTCGGCAGGCAGCCGCTCGCGCGGCCCTGCGCTAAGCAATTCAGGGGATCAGGCGAGCGTGCAGCCCGTCGCCTCGACCGGCGGGAACGATTGCCCGGCGCTGAGCACCTTGGCCAGGTCGTCCTTGTCGGCCATGTCGCTGGTGGCTTTGCCGATCAGCAGGTAGTAATCCTTGATCACCTGATGGTCGCCGGCGCGGATCGACTCCTTGCCGGTCGGGCCTTCGTAGCTCAAGCCTTGCAGGGCTTTGGCCACGGTCGGGCCGTCGAAGCTGCCGGTGCTGATGATGGTTTCCAGCATGACTTTGGTGCTGATGTAATCAGCCGCCAGCGGGTAGGTGGGGTTGATGCCGTATTTGGCTTGAGTGAGCTTGACCAGTTCACGGTTGAGCGGGGTGTCGACCTGGTGCCAATACTGGGCGCCGAGGTACACGCCTTCGAGCACGTCGCTGCCCAGTTCCTGGAACTGGTCGAGCCCGGCGGACCATACCAGCAGCACTTTCATGCGCTCCTTGATACCGAAGTTCACCGCCTGGCGCAGGGTGTTGGACGACTGGCTGCCGAAGTTGAGCAGTACCAGCACATCGGGTTTGGCGGCGATGGCGTTGGTCAGGTAGCCGGAGAACTCCTGTTCCTGCAATGAGTGGTAGCTGTTGCCGACGTGTTCCAGCCCGTTGTCTTTGAGCACGGTTTTCGCGCCTTCGAGCAAGGCTTCGCCAAACACGTACTGCGGGGTGATGGTGTACCAGCGTTTGGCGTCAGGCAGCAGCTTGATCAGCGGCAGCATGGTTTCGCGGATCGCGCCGTAGGTGGGCACCGACCAGCGGAAGGTCGCCTTGTTGCAGTCTTTGCCGGTGACTTCATCGGCGCCCACCGGGGTCATGAACACGCCGCCGACTTTGTCGACTTCCTTGGCCACCGCCAGCGCGGAGGACGACAACGTGCAGCCCTGGAAGAACCGCGCGCCGTCCTGCTGGATCGCTTCCTGGACCTTGCGCACGGCTTTGCCGGCATTGCCTTCGGTGTCGATGACCTTGTAGTTGAGCGGGCGGCCGAGTAACTCGGGGTGCTGTTCCACCGCCAGGCGCGAACCCATGTCGGCAAACTTGCCATAGCTGGCAAACGCGCCGGACATGGACTTGAGGCCGTAAAAGGTAAAAGGCTCGGCGGCGAATGCAGAGCGCACACTCAGCGGAAGGCTGAGCGCGGCTGCGGCGGTAAGACTGGCTTTCAACAACGTACGACGCTGCATGGGGTGACTCCCTGGTTTAGTTATTGGCAGGAGCGGCAAGGGCGATACGGTGGAGCAAGGGCCTGTGGGCAGGCCTGTTATTAAATTGGGTGAAACGGTGTAACGGTTGGAACCGGCTCAAGTGTGGGAGCTGGCTTGCCTGCGATGGCATCAGTCAGGTTCAACTGATACACCGAGGCGCCCGCATCGCAGGCAAGCCAGCTCCCACATTGATTGGGTTTTCATATTGGGATGGGGTGCGCCTCAGCTATGATCAAACTCCAGCAAAAAGTGCGGGCTGACCTCGCCTTCCAGCGCCGTCATGTGGTGTTCGGCGTCGCACATATGTTCATGCATCAGGTTGCGCACGGCCGTTTCATCACCGGCGCGAAAGGCCAGCAGCAACTGCTTGTGATAGTCCAGGTTGGCCGCGTCAAACTGTTTGCGCTTGGGCTTGTAGGCTTTTTTCAGCACCACCAGGTCGCGCAACAGGTCGTTGAGAAACTGCGCCATAAAGCTCAGCAGCGGGTTGGGGCAGGCCTTGGCCAACAGGTTGTGGAACTCCAGTTCCGCCAGGCGCTGTTCGCGCTGGCCGGCTTCGCTGTCTTCGGGTGCGCTGCAAAAATCCACGTTGTCTTGCAGGGCTTGATAGTCGTCTTCGCTCAAACGACCCAGCACCGATACTGCCAGTTCTACCTCGATGACCTTGCGCAGTTGGTACACCTGCTCGCCATCCAGGTGCTGGAAGTGCAGGTAGTTACGCAACGCGCGGCTGGCCGGTTCAGTGCCGGCCTGGTTCAGGTAGGCGCCACCACTGGGGCCGGTGCGTGTGCTCACCAGGCCTTCCACTTCCAGGGCCTTGAGCGCTTCACGGGCCGAGCCTTTGGAGCACTGGAAGCTTTCCATCAGCTCGCGCTCGGTAGGCAGGCGGTCGCCGGGCTTGAGCGCGTCGGTGACGATCGAGCGTTTGACCGACTCGACAATCACATCGGAAAGCTTCTGGCGTTTGCGTCGTAGCGGGCGGCTGAGCATGCTGTTCTATTGATCCTATTAATGCGGATTAATAGCACTTAATAACGATTGAGCCGGAGCGTCAACGCAAGGTGTCGTTTTCGGCCTGAAGTGGTCGCAAATGCGCGGGTTATTCCCAGCTGCCGAGGTCTAGGCAGCGTGTGGACGCGGGCGGCTGTTTGCCGAATACGAGAAAATCGCCGACCCAGCGGTTAATGCACCCGGCGGCGGTGCCAGGCCGGGCTGGCTCTTTGAGCAGCAATTGCTCGATGCCGGCAGCGACCGGCTCGGCCTGCTCGGCATTGACCAGCACCATGCGTGCGACGCGCTCGGGAAACAGCGCGGCATAGCGGCTGCCGAGGCGGGTGGCCTGCGCGTTGCCGAGGTAATTGAGCTGGGCCTCGCCGAGTTGGGCGCGCACATACTCCATATCACGCGCCGCTTGCTCTACGCCGCTGGGCTGGCTCAGGTCACGGGGGCTCAGTTCGATCACGTCATAGCGGTTGGTCAAGGTGCGATAGGCCTGGGTAGCATAGGACTCCCAACGGCTGGTCAGGTGCAGGGCGAAGGTTGCGCCTTGGCCCTTTGGCGGCTCGCCACCCTGGATAAACACCACACCTTCACGGCTGAGCGGCTGGCGGGCGCCCACGCGGGTCAGGGCCAGGCGCACACTGCCGCGTTTGGGCGCGGCATAGTCGCGGGGCACATTCACACTGGCGCATTGGGTGCGTTCCAGCACTTCGGGGTCCGGCCGCTCCTGGGCGGGGAAGGGGCAATCCAGCAGCCAGTCAATCGCGGTCGGCGCGATCAGCGGCTCGGGCAACGCCTGGCCGGCGATCAGCCAGAGGCCGATACACGCCAGGTTTTTTACCAGAACGCTGGGTTTCATCAGGAGGGTCCGGGCTGCCGTATGAGGACGGCTTTTTTACCAAGGACCCAGGGTCGAAGAATGTAGGGCGAATAAACGCTTTGTGTAGGAGTTTACAGTTTTATTGTCGGATCTGCGTATCCCAGCCGCCGCCCAGCGCTTTGTACAAGGCAATGCTGGCTTGCAGACGCGACAGCCGCAGTTGCACGTTCGAGTCTTGGGCCGCATACAAGGTGCGTTGGGTTTCCAGCACCGTCAGCAAGTCCTCGGCGCCTGCCTGGTAGCGGCTCTCGGAGATCTGGAAGGCGGCCTGGGCCTGTTGCAGCTCCTCGGCCTGCCATTGGCGTTGCTGGTCCAGGCGCGTGATGCTGCTGAGGGCTTTCTCCACATCGGCAAAGCCGTTGATGATCGCACCGCGATAGGTTTGCAGCAGTTCATCCTGGCGGGCGCGAGCCTTGTCGCGCTCGGCGCTTAATCGGCCATTGTTGAAGATCGGCGCGACCAGCCCCGAGGTCAGGTTGTAGAACGGGCTGCGCAGGATGTCTTCGGCCTTATAGGCACCGGAGCCAACTGTCGCGCCCAAGGTTACGCTGGGCAGCATCGCTGCGCGTGCCACCGTGACGTCGGCACTGGCCGCCGCCAGTTGCGCCTCGGCGCGGGCCAGGTCGGGGCGACGACTGAGCAATTGGCTCGGCACGCCCGGGCCAATGGTTGGCCAGGTCAGCGCCTGGAACGGCTCGGTGCCCAGGTCCAGGGCTTGTACGGGTTGACCGAGCAGGGCGGCGAGGGTGATCCGCGATTCTTCGGCCACTTGCGCAATCAGCGGCAATTGCCGTTGTTGGCCGGCCACCAGGCTTTTCTGTTGGGCCAGCTCCAGGGCGGTGGCGGAGCCTGCGCTGTAGCGGGTTTGCACCAGGTCCAGCACGTTGCGCGCATTGGCCAGGTTCAGCTCGGCGATCTGCTGGCGTTGCTGCGCGGCGAGGGTTTGCGCGTAGCGGTCGGCGACGTTGCTGAGCAGGGTCAGCTCCACGGTGGCCTGGTCGAACTCACTGGCGCGCAGGCTTTGCAGGGCGCTGTCGCGGGCGGCAACGCGGCCGCCCCAGAAGTCCAGTTCATAGCTGGCTGAGAGGTTGGCACCGAAACTGTCGACGGTCTTGTTGCTGTCGGTGGCGTCCAACGAGGCATTGCCACTGCCGCGCAGCAGTTTTTCACGGCTGGCGGTGAGGTTGAACTTGACCTCAGGTAACAACGGCGCCCCGGCAATTACCGCACTCGCCTGGGCCTGGCGCACGCGTGCCATGGCGGCGGCCACGTCATAACTGTCGCGTCGCGCCTGGTCGATCAGGCGGTTGAGCGGCGGGCTGCCGAAGTGTGTCCACCAGCGTTGGTTGGTCGCCTGCGTGGCATCGCGTTCGGCGTACTGCCAGGCGGGCGGCGGCGCGAGGCCGCTGTCGACGCTCGGCGGGTTGCCGGTACAGGCGTTGAGCAACAGGCACACGCCCAGCAGGGAAGATCGTTTATTCACTGGTCAACGCCTTAACCGGATCGAGCCGGGCAGCTTTACGGGCCGGCATAAAGCCGAATACGACACCGGTGACCAGCGCACAGCCAAACGCGCCAAACACCGCCACCAGGGAAAATTGCACCGCCACCTCGGCCAGTACCAGCACGCCGCCCACCAGCAGCGCGAGGGCGATGCCGAACAGGCCGCCAACCACCGAGAGCATCACCGCCTCGGTTAGGAACTGGCGCAGGATGTCGCGCTGGCGCGCGCCGGTGGCCATGCGAATGCCGATTTCGCGGGTGCGTTCACGCACGGTCATCAGCATGATGTTCATTACACCGATCCCGCCCACCAGCAGGGAAATCGCCGCAATCGAACCGAGCATCAGCGACAGCGTGTTGGCCGTGCGGGCTTCGGCCTGGATCA
Organism: Pseudomonas sp. PA-5-4B; assembly: GCF_021606215.1. Classification (NCBI taxonomy): domain Bacteria; kingdom Pseudomonadati; phylum Pseudomonadota; class Gammaproteobacteria; order Pseudomonadales; family Pseudomonadaceae; genus Pseudomonas; species Pseudomonas sp. PA-5-4B. Next base: position 25,536 of record NZ_WKDB01000049.1, read on the forward strand.
TCGCGGCGTTGTTGGTCAACTGGTAGTCACGTTTACCGTTGTGCAGCTTGAGCATCAGTTGATCAATGGCCATTTCAGCCTCATGGACCTTGCGCGCATCGGCGGCGGCAATCGCCACGTATTCGGGGTTATAAGTGCCGAACAGGCGCACGCTGGCGGCGGTATACGGGATGGCGACCCGGTCATCGCTGTCTTTATTGCCGGAGGCGGAGCCTTTTTCGGCGAGGACGCCGATGACCTGGAAAGGCACGTTTTCGATCAGGATGTATTGGCCGATCGGGCTGGCGACGTTTTTGAACAGCTTTTCGCGGATACGGTGGCCGATGACCGCGACGGTGGCGCCGGCGCGCTCGTCTTCCTGGGTGAAATAGCTGCCCTCGACCACCGGCCAGTTGAAAATCTCGGGGAAGTTGACGTCGTTGCCACCCACATAGGCCAGGTAATCCAGGTTGCCAAAGCGAACCCCCGCGTCGTTGCCGTTGACCGGCATGATGCGCTTGACCTGGGGCAACATCGCCAGTGCCGCGACATCGTTGAGGGTCACGATACCCGGCGGCGTGCGCGGGTTGGGCGAGGAGCCGCTGAGGTAAATGATATTGGAGCCGAACGCGCCCATCTGCGCCATCACCTGGCGCTTGCTGCCTTCGCCGACGGCCAGCATCACCACCACGGACGCCACGCCAATCACGATCCCCAGCAGCGTCAGCGCGGTGCGAAAACGATTGATCCACATCACTCGCCAGGCCGCGCGGACCGCATCGAGCAGTTCGGCTTTCCAGGCACCGTTGTGCTCGGCACCGTCGGCCAGGCGCTGGCGCAGGTCGACGGCTTGCAGCGCGTCGCTGTTGGCCATGGCCGGTACATGGGTGTCACTGTGTGCCGAGTCGCTGATGATCTGGCCGTCACGAATCTCGATGATGCGGTTGGCCCGCGCCGCGACTTCGCGGTCGTGGGTAATCAGGATCACCACATGGCCCTGGCTCGCCAGTTCGTCCAGCAGCGTCATCACCTCGGCGCCGCTGTGGCTGTCGAGGGCGCCGGTGGGTTCGTCGGCGAGGATGATATGCCCGCCGTTCATCAGGGCGCGGGCGATCGACACCCGTTGCTGCTGGCCGCCGGAGAGTTGGTGCGGGCGGTTGGCGGTGCGGTCGGCCAGGCCCAGGCGCGTGAGCAGGGCCTTGGCGCGGGCATGCCGCTCGGTGGCGCTGATGCCGGCATAGATCGCCGGCATCTCGACGTTTTCCTGGGCCGAACCGGACGGAATCAGGTGGTAGCCCTGGAACACAAACCCAAAGGCCTCGCGGCGCAGCCAGGCCAGTTCGTCGCTGCCCAGGTGCGCGACGTTTTCGCCGGCGAACAGGTAGTCGCCCTCGGAAGGGCGGTCGAGACAGCCGAGGATATTCATCAGCGTGGACTTGCCGGAGCCGGATGCGCCGACAATGGCGACGAACTCCCCGGCGTGGATCGACAGGTCGATGCCGCGCAACACGTCGACCTGCGGGCTGTCACCGCCGCCGTAGGATTTGCGGATGTTCTTGAGTTCGATCAGCGGCGTGGTCAACTCAACCCCCATTGCCGTCGGCTGGGCCGATCAACACGTGGTCGCCCTCGCTGAGGCCGTCCAACACTTCGACGCGCAAACGGTCACTGATGCCCAGGCGCACGTCGCGTTCTTCGATTGAGCCGTTTTTGGCCACGACGTGGGCGGTCTGTTTATCGCTGCCGTGGCTGCCGAGCAAGGCCGCAACCGGCACGGTGAGCACATCCTTGACCTGGCTGGCGACGAAAAAAACTTGGGTGGTCATTTCGGCCATCAGGGCATTGTCGGCGTTGTCCACATCCAGCAGCACGGTGTAGAGCACCACGCGGCCGCTCCCGCTTTTGCTGGTGCTGCTGGGGCTGCCGTTGCCCTGGCTGGTTTCATTCAGGGGCTTGGGCGGGATCGGCAGGATCTGGCGCACGGTACTGGTCCAGCGCCGGCCGCCGCCGCTGAGCGTGGTGAAATAAGCAGTCATGCCGGGTTTGACGTGGCCGATGTCGGCTTCGGAGACCTCGGCCCATACGGTCATCGGCGACAACTTGGCGATACGCAGGATCAACGGGGTCTGCTGCTGGGCGTTGAGGGTCTGGCCGACCCGCGCATCCACCGCCACCACCGTGCCGCTCATCGGCGCGAAGATGCGTGTATAGCCCAATTCGGCCTCGTCGCTGCGCAGGCTGGCCTGGGCCTGGCGGATCTGCGCCTGAAACATGTCGACCCGTGCCTGGGTGGCACTCAGCTCGGCCTTGGCGGTTTGCACGTCTTCTTCGCGGGTGGCGTTGCCGGCCACCAGGCGTTGCTGGCGCTGGTACTTCTGGCGCGCCAGTTGGTGCTGGGCGGTCTGTTCCTGCAACTGGGCCTTGAGGTTGTCGATGGCATAGCGGCTGGCATCGAGCTTGGCCTGCTGCGTGGCCGGGTCGATTTCGACCAGCAACTGGCCTTCTTTGACCTGGTCACCGGCCTCGACATGGATCTTGCGGATCTGCCCGGATGCCTGTGCGCCCACATCGACATACCGGCGTGGTTGCAGGGTGCCCAGCGCCGTGACGCTGTTTTCGATATTGCCGCGAGTGACGGTGACAGTGGCGAGGCTGTCGCGGCCCGGCGGCAGTATCTGCCAGGCCGCCAGGGCAACGATGGGAATCAGGCACGCGACAACCAGCAGGGCGCGTCGGGCGGGGCGAGGGCGTTTCATGCGTTGGTTCCAGCCGGGAAGTGTGGACCGCAGTTAGCGGAGGGCTGACAGTTATACGAGAAAATTGCCCGACGATTTAGGCGCTTACATAGGTAGTAACAGCTCTGTCGAATAAAAAAATCGACGGTTGATGCAAGACTTCTTTAAAAGTAGATGAGAATTACTATAAATTGCACGCACTCAAACTGCCATCATCCATGGCCTGTCTTCGTAAGCACTCAAGGAACTGATGCCGTCCCCCCAGACGGTCGGGAGTCATGTTGGAAAACTACTATCGCGAGCTGGTGTGTTTCCTCAACGCCAAGCTGGGCAACCGTCAGGTGGCCGAAGATGTGGTGCATGACGCCTACGTGCGAGTACTGGAGCGCGCCAGCGACACGCCGATCGAACAGCCGCGCGCGTTTTTGTACCGTACTGCGCTGAACCTGGTGATCGACGGCCATCGGCGCAATGCCTTGCGCCAGTCCGAGCCGCTGGAGGTGCTGGACAGCGAAGAACGCTTCGCCACCAGTTCGCCCCACGCCAGCCACGATCAGGCCCAGCGCCTGGCCCTGCTCGAACGTGCCCTGGCCGAGCTGCCCAGCGCCTGCCGCGACAGCTTCCTGCTGCGCAAGCTCGACGGCCTTTCTCACCCGCAGATCGCCGAGCGCCTGAGCATTTCCCGCAGCCTGGTGGAAAAACATATCGTCAACGCCATGAAGCATTGCCGGGTGCGCATGCGTGAGTGGGACGCGCACTGATCACAGATCAGTTAAATTTTATTTCATTGTCCTCGTTTCCTATCAACACATGGCCTGTTGTTCAGGCTTTGCAGGTATTCCCGCCCCACCGCCAAGGGGCTTATCCAGAGGACACTGGAATGACACAGGCAATTGCTTCGCCCGCGGTTCACGATCTGATCGGGATCGGTTTCGGCCCTTCGAACCTGGCGCTGGCCATCGCCCTGCAGGAGCGTGAAAAAGCCCAGGGCAAACTGGACGTGGTGTTTCTCGACAAGCAGGCCGACTACCGCTGGCACGGCAATACCCTGGTCACCCAGAGCGAACTGCAGATTTCGTTCCTCAAGGATCTGGTGACGCTGCGCAACCCCACCAGCCCGTACTCGTTCGTCAACTACCTGAAGGCCCACGACCGTTTGGTGGACTTCATCAACCTGGGCACTTTCTATCCGTGCCGCATGGAGTACAACGACTACCTGCGCTGGGTCGCCGGGCAGTTCCAGGCCCAGGCGCGGTATGGCGAGGAAGTGCTGGCCATCGAGCCGATCCTGCACCAGCAGCAGGTTGAAGCGTTGCGCGTAATTTCCCGTGATGCCCAGGGCGAACAGCATGTGCGCACCACCCGTTCGGTGGTGGTCAGCGCCGGCGGCACGCCACGTGTGCCGGAGGCGTTCAAGGCGCTCAAGGACGACGGCCGGGTGTTTCACCATTCCCAATACCTCGAGCGCATGGCCCAGCAGCCGTGCGTGGACGGCAAGCCTATGCGCATTGCCATCATCGGCGGCGGGCAGAGCGCGGCCGAAGCCTTTATCGACCTCAACGACAGCTTCCCGTCGGTGCAGGTGGACATGATCCTGCGCGGTTCGGCGCTCAAACCGGCGGACGACAGCCCATTCGTCAACGAAGTGTTCTCGCCGGCCTTTACCGACCTGGTGTTCCAGCAAGTCGGCGCCGAGCGTGAGCGCCTGGTGGCCGAGTACCAGAACACCAACTATTCGGTGGTCGACCTGGACCTGATCGAGCGCATCTACGGGATTTTTTACCGCCAGAAAGTCTCCGGTATCAACCGCCAGGCCTTCCGCACCATGACCGTGGTCGAGCAAGCCACGGCCGGGCCGCTGGGCATCGAACTGGTGCTGCGCAACAACGCCAACGGCGACACCAGCGTGAGCCATTACGATGCGGTGATCCTGGCCACCGGCTATGAGCGCCAGATGCACCGCGAACTGCTGGCGCCCCTGCAAGCCTATATGGGCGACTTCGAAGTGGCCCGCGACTATCGGATCGTCACCGACGAGCGCTGCAAGGCCGGTATCTATATCCAGGGGTTCAGCCAGGCCAGCCATGGTTTGAGCGACACCTTGCTGTCGGTACTGCCGATTCGGGCCGATGAGATTGCCGCCTCGTTGTATGAAAACGATCGTCACCGTGGCAAGGCGCGCTCGGTGCAGGATTTACTGCTGGCCACTGCCAGCTGATTACTGTGGCGAGGGAGCTTGCTCCCGCTCGGGTGCGTAGCGCCCGCACGTTTTTGGGGCCGCTTCGCAGCCCAGCGGGAGCAAGCTCCCTCGCCACAAAAGGCGCGCTCCTACAGACGGCACTTGTGACAACGTCGGGCTATTGGTACTGTACAAAAAACCAGTATCGGTAGCCCTTCATGCAGTTGATCGAAAAACTCAGCATCCTCGCCGACGCCGCCAAGTACGACGCTTCCTGCGCCAGCAGTGGCGCGCCCAAGCGCAGCTCCGAGGGCAAGGCCGGGCTGGGTTCTACCGATGGCATGGGCATTTGCCACAGCTACACGCCGGACGGGCGTTGTGTGTCGTTGCTCAAGGTGTTGCTCACCAATTTCTGCCTGTACGACTGCCAATACTGCGTCAACCGCCGCTCCAGCGACGTGCCCCGTGCGCGTTTCAGCCCGGAGGAGGTGGTTACCCTGACCCTGGACTTCTACAAACGCAATTGCGTCAGCGGGCTGTTTCTCAGCTCCGGCATCATCCGCTCGGCCGACTACACCATGGAGCAACTGGTTCGAGTCGCCAAACTGTTGCGCGAAGAGCATGACTTTCGCGGTTACATCCACCTCAAGACCATTCCCGAAGCCGACCCTGCGCTGATCGTCGAAGCCGGGCGTTATGCCGATCGCCTCAGCGTGAACATCGAGTTGCCCACCGACGCCAGCCTGCAAACCTTGGCGCCGGAGAAGCAGATCGGCTCGATCAAGCAAGCCATGCAGACCATCTACACCGGCGAGCAGACGGTGTTCAACGAGCCGCGCGCACCGCGTTTTGCGCCAGCGGGGCAGAGCACGCAGATGATCGTCGGCGCCGATGACACCGACGACAGCACCATCCTGCACGGTGCCGAGGCACTGTATGGCAACTACAAGCTGCGGCGCGTGTATTACTCGGCGTTCAGCCCCATCCCCAACAGCCCCAAAAGTGTGCCGCTGGCCGCGCCGCCGCTGATGCGTGAACACCGCCTGTACCAGGCCGACTTTCTGCTGCGCAGTTACGGTTTCAGCGCCAATGAGCTGTTCGAAGGCCCAGGCCATCTGGCGCTGGATATCGACCCCAAGCTGGCGTGGGCGCTGGAGCACCGCGAGGTGTTCCCGCTGGACCTGAACCGCGCCGAACCCACGCTGATCGCGCGTATCCCCGGCATTGGCCTGCGCACCACCCAGCGCCTGGTCGACCTGCGCCGCGAACGCAAAATTCGCTTTGAAGACCTGGCGCGCATGCGTTGCGTGCTGGCCAAGGCCAAGCCGTTTTTCATCACCAGCGACTACCACCCGCAACAGGCAGACAGCACCAGCGTGCTGCTGCGCGAGCAATTGCGCGATCGCCCTCAGCCGCAACAAATGGGGCTGTGGGGATGATCAGCCTGGAATGCGACAACCTGTTCAGCACCTGGCGCGAGCAGGCGCGCTGGCTGCTCAGCCATCAGGTCGACCCCAGCCAGGTGAGCTGGGGTGAGGCCGAAGTGGCGGACCTGTTTGCCACGGACGAGCCTGTGCCTGAGCAGCTCGGGCCGTTTCAGGCACGAATCCCCAAGGCGTTGCTGGAGTTGTTGGAATCGGCCGCGTGTTACCACGGTGATCAACGTTGGAGCCTGTTGTATGAGGTGTTGTGGCGTGTCAGCCATGGCGACCGCACCGCGATGCTGGCCGGGGACAAGTTGGGCAGTGAGTTACAGCGGCGCATCAAACAGGTCAGCCGCGAGGCCCATCACCTGCATGCGTTTGTGCGGTTTATTGCCTTGCCTGCGCAGGCCGGCCCGCAGTTGCCGGAGTATGTGGCGTGGCATGAGCCGGCCCATGACATCTTGAAGTCCGCCAGCCAGCATTTTGTCGGGCGCATGGGCCGCCATCGCTGGATGATCGCAACGCCTTTGGACGGTGTGTATTACGACGGTGAGCAGTTGATTCATCAACGCCAGTGCCCTGAGGCATGGCAACAGTTGGCGCAAAATGTCGAAGACCCACACAGTGCGATGTGGCTGACCTATTACAGCCATATCTTCAACCCGGCGCGGCTAAACCCCAAAGTGATGGAAGGGCATTTGCCCAGCCGGTTCTGGAAGAATCTGCCGGAGGGCAAGCTGATACCGGGGTTGATCAGCGAGGCGCGCACGGGCAAGCAGAAGGATGGGCAGGCGAAGCTGATCGGGGCCAGACCGGGCAAGAAAATCTCAAGCGGGCACAGTTAAAAATGTGGGAGCTGGCTCGATGATCGTTCCCACGCTCTGCGTGGGAATGCCGCCCTGGACGCTCCGCGTCTGCTTTGAGGTCGTGATGCGGAGCGTCACTGGATGCATTCCCACGCGGAGCGTGGGAACGATCTAGCGTGGGTTTCAGGCCAGTTCGGTCGCGGTGTTTTTGACCACCGCCAACTCCGGATGCGCCACCAACTTATCGATGTGCAGCTCATCGTTGTTCAGCCAGGTCTCCGTCAGCACCCGGTAATGCTCCATATCCCGGCAGCGCATGCGCAAGCTGTAGTCGAACGGCCCGCTGATCAGTTGGCACTCGAACACCTGCGGGCAGGCTTTGACGCAGGCCTCAAAGGCCTTCTGCGCCGAGCGCCCGCTCTGATTGGACAAGGCCACCAGCACCAGCAGCGACAGCCCTGGCGAGACCATCTGCACATCGATGATCGCCCCATAACCACGGATCACCCCGCGTCGCTCCAGCTTGCGCACCCGTTCCAGGCACGGCCTGGGTGTCAGGTGTACAAGCGAGGAAAGCTTTTCGTAGGTGATACGCCCCTGGTGGCGCAACACGTCGATGATCGCCTCATCGATGCGGTCCAGCGTGGGCGAAGAGTGGGGTCCGTTGGCCTTGGTATCCATGAGTTCACTTCAAACGGTTGGAAAGAAATTGCTGCAAGCGTTCGCTGTTGGGATGGTCGAGGATCTCGGCGCCGCCTTGTTCCTCGACTCGGCCCTGGTGCAAAAACAGCACTTGGCTGGACACCTGGCGAGCAAAGCCCATTTCGTGGGTGACCATCAGCATGGTACGACCTTCCTCGGCCAACGTCTGTATGACTTTGAGGACTTCTCCTACAAGTTCCGGGTCCAGCGCTGAGGTCGGTTCATCGAACAGAATAATTTCCGGCTCCATCGCCAATGCCCTTGCGATGGCCACGCGTTGTTGCTGGCCGCCGGACAGAAACGCCGGGTATTGATCGGCCACGCGGCCGGGCAGGCCGACCTTGTCCAGGTACAGGCGTGCGCGTTTTTCCGCCTCTGCCGCGCTCACGTCCAACACCCGGCGCGGGGCCATGGTGATGTTTTCCAGCACGGTCATGTGGCTCCACAGGTTGAAGTGCTGGAACACCATGGCCAGGCGTGTGCGCAGGTTTTGCAGTTGTTCCTGGTGCGGCGCGCGGGTGCCGGCACGGCCCTGGCGCATTTCGATGCTGATGCCATCGAGGGTGATGACCCCGGCGTCCGGCTGTTCGAGAAAGTTGATGCAGCGCAGCATCGTGCTTTTGCCCGAACCGCTGGCGCCGATCAGGCTGATGACGTCGCCGTTGCGTGCATTGAGGGATACGCCCTTGAGCACTTCGTGGTCGCCGTAACGTTTGTGGATGCCTTCGACTTGAAGCTTGATCGCAGCGGTTGCCGGTTTGGCAACGGGGGCGTCAACAGGGTAAGCGGCCAGGGCCTGCGCGGACTGATTCATGGGTTAGCCTCGGGTAGGAACAAGAAAACGCATCCAGCGACGTTCGGCCAGTCGGAACAGGCCCACCAGTGCAAAGGACAGCAGCATGTAGAGCAGGGCGGCGATGCCGAAAGCCTGGAACGTCAGGAACGTCTCGGCGTTGGCGTCGCGGGCGACCTTGAGGATATCGGCGACGGTGGCGGTAAAGGCCAGCGAGGTAGCGTGCAACATCAGGATCATTTCATTGCTGTAGGCCGGCAGCGCACGGCGCAGCGCGGCGGGCACCACCACAAACAGGTTGAGGCGCCAGCCGTGCAGGCCATAGGCACGCGCAGCTTCGATTTCGCCGTGGGGAATGTTGCGGATCGCCCCGGCGAAGATTTCCACGGTGTAGGCGCAGGTGTTGAGCACAAACGCCAGCAACGTGCAGTTGAGCGCATTACGGAAAAACTGATTAAGCAGCGCGTTGTCCTGCACCACTTCCAGGCTGTAAAGCCCGGTGTAGCAAATCAGCAATTGGATATACAGCGGCGTGCCACGAAACAGATAGGTGTAGACCTCCACCGGCCAGCGCAGCCAGACGTGCTGCGAGACGCGCGCCAGCGCCAGCGGGATCGACAGCACAAAACCTGCGACCACCGAGATGATAAACAGCCACAAGGTCATGGCGACTCCGGACAACCCTGTGCCATCGCTGAACAGGTAGGCCAGGCCGTATTGCTGGAACAGTTCGATCATCGCGCCATCCCCTTGATGCCGAGGTTGTAGCGCCGTTCGAGGCGCTTGAAGATGCGGTTGGAGAGGGTGGTGATCACCAGGTACACCAGGCCCGCGAGGATCAGGAAGTACAGTGGCTCATTGGTGGTCTTGCCCGCGTTTTGCGCAGCCTTGACCAGGTCCGACAGGCCGATGATCGACACCAGCGCCGTGGACTTGAGCAGCACCAGCCAGTTGTTGCCCAGGCCCGGCAGGGCAAAGCGCATCAGTTGCGGGAACAGCACCAGGTGAAAACGCTGCCAGCGGCTCAGGCCGTAGGCGGTGGCGGCTTCCAGTTGCCCGGCCGGCACACTGAGAATGGCGCCGCGAAAGTTTTCGGTGAAATACGCGCCGTAGATAAACCCCAGGGTGATCACCCCGGCGGTAAACGGATCGATTTCAAAGTAATCCCAGCCGAACACTTCGCTCAGGTCGTTGAGCCACAGTTGCAGGCTGTAGAAAATCAGCAGGATCAGCACCAGGTCCGGTACGCTGCGTATCAGCGTGGTGTACAGGGTGGCGGGCACGCGCAGCCATTTGGCGCTCGAAAGCTTGGCGCCGGCGGCGATCAGGCCCAGGGCGAGGCTCAGGGTCAGCGCCAGCAACGCCAGCTTGAGCGTCATCCAGGCACCCTGGGCCAGCATCGGGCCGTAGCCTTGCAGGTTGAGGAGTTCGTTCATTGAGGAGATCTCGATCAAGCACAGAGATTAACGGTGGGAGCTGGCTTGTGTGGGAGCTGGCTTGCCTGCGATGGCGGCCTATCAGTCAACATTTACAGTGGCTGACCCACCGCTATCGCGGGCAAGCCCGCTCCCACAGGCTTACTCGTTGTAGATATCCTGATCGCCGAAGTACTTCTTCTGGATCTGTGCGTAGGTGCCATCGGCCTGCACGGCGGCGATGCCCTTATTGATCAGCGCACGCAGTTCGGCGTCGTTCTTGCGCAAGCCCATGGCGATATCCAGCGGCAAGGTCGGGTCTTTGAAGGCCGGGCCGGTCTTGTAGTCGGCGCCTTCAGGCTTGGACAGGAAGTTGAGCTGGGCTTCGAGCTTGTCGGTCAGGGTGGCGTCGAGGCGGCCGTTTTGCAGGTCGGCGTAGTTCTGCTCCTGGGACTGGTACGCCTTGATCTGCGCGCCGAGCCTGGCCAGGTGCGCACGTGCATAGGCTTCCTGCAGTGAACCTTGCAGCACGCCCACCTGCTTGCCTTTGAGCGACTCCGGCGTGTCGCCGAACTCGGCGTTTTTACGGGTGATCACCGAGGTGGGGCTGAGGAACAGGCGGTCGCTGAAGTCGATGACTTTTTCGCGAGCCGGTGTGACCGCCATGGACGACATGATCGCGTCGAACTTGCGCGCGCGCAAGGCCGGGATCATGCCGTCGAATTCGTTGTGCACCCAGGTGCATTTGACTTCGAGCTTGGCGCAGATGGCGTTGCCCAACTCGATATCAAAACCTTGCAGGCTGCCGTCGGCGGCGACGGACTCAAAGGGCGGGTATTCGGGGAACACGCCGAAGCGGATTTCTTTCCAGTCCTGGGCGTGGGCGACGCTGGCGCACAGTGGCAACAGCAACGCGGCGAAGAGTGATCGCAATGGAGTCATGTGACAGTCCCTATATTTTGTAATTGATGTAAGGGCGGTGAATCGCTGGGAGCAGAGAATGCTTCATGGTGGTGCGTTTTTTGTGTCGTTTACCCCGTGCATAAAGCGCAAATTGCGCTGTTAAAAAGCGCAATGCAGCGGAATCGGCTGCGGCACGCGCAAAATCGGCTTTTAACTGATGTAAATCCGGCCTGCCTTGGGCGCAAAGCGGCAGGCCAGAGCGGTTTCAGGCGCGCTTTTTGTGCTGTACGCGTGGCTGTTGGGCCAGGCGTGCAAACAGGTCTTTCGGGTCGGCGAGGTCCGGCACCAGCTCAAGTGTGCTGCCCACATCCAGCGCCTTGGCCACGTCCAGCACGTAACGCAGGGCCGAGTAGTCTTCGATGGCAAAACCCACCGAGTCGAACAGCGTGACTTGGCGCGCGTTCTCGCGGCCGGGCTGCTGGCCATTGATCACTTGCCACAGCTCGGTCACCGGCGAATCTTCCGGCATGTGCTGGATTTCACCTTCGATACGGCTTTGCGGTTCGTACTCGACGATCACCCGGGCGCGCTCGACGATGCGGCGGTCCAGCTCGGTTTTGCCGGGGCAGTCGCCACCCACGGCATTCAGATGCATGCCGGGCTCGATCATGTCGTCGGTGAGGATGGTGGCGTAAGCCTTGTCGGCCGTGACGGTGGTGACGATGTCCGCGCCTTTGACCGCTTCGGCCACGCTGGCGGCCAGGATCACCTTGATCGCCGGGAACGCCTTGAGGTTGGCCGCCAGCTTGGCAGTGGCCTTGGCGTCGATATCGAACAGGCGGATTTCGGTGATACCGAGCATGGCGTGGAAGGCCAGGGCCTGGAACTCGCTTTGCGAGCCGTTGCCGATCAACGCCATGCTGCGGCTGTTGTCGCGCGCCAGGTAGCGGGCTACCAGGGCAGAGGTGGCCGCGGTGCGGATCGCGGTGGTCAGGGTCATTTCGGCCAGCAGCACCGGCTTGCCGGTGTCGACATCGCCCAGGGCGCCAAAGGCCATCACTGTGAGCATGCCGGCCAGGGTGTTCTTCGGGTGGCCGTTCACGTACTTGAAGGCGTACAGCGAGGCGTCGGACACCGGCATCAGCTCGATCACGCCGTCCGGCGAATGGTTGGCCAGGCGCGCGCACTTTTCGAAGTCCTGCCAGCGCAGGTAGTCGGCGCGGATGTATTCGGCCATTTCGCTGATGCAGGTTTGCAGGCCTTTTTGTGAAACCAGGTAGCTGAGGTCGTTGACGTCGATATAACGGGTCATGGCAAGACTCCTTATTGAAATGAGGCGCGGGCGGGCAGGTGCACTTCCGCCAGCATGCAGCGGGCACTGCCGCCGCCGATGCGTTCGATGTTGTCGATGTTCACCACCACCGGGCGGGTGTGGCGTTCTACATGCGTGCGCTGGGCCGGGTGCAGGGCGCTCCAGGCGCTGGCCGACATCACCAGCAGCGGCTGGCCGTCACGGTCGTGGACTTCAAGCATGTTGCCGGCGAAGGCTTCGAGCTGGTCGAAGTCGAGGGCAAGGATGTCTTTGCCGGTGTCGCGCAGCGAGCGTTCCAGGGCCTGGCGTTCGCTGGCATCGGGCAGGGCTTGCAGGCACACCACCGAGAGGTCGCGGCCGACACTCATCATCACGTTGCTGTGGTAGATCGGCGCGTGGTGGCGGTCGACGGCGTGGAAGACGCAGAGTTGGTAGTCGAGGCGTTCGGCGAACTGGCGCAAGGCGTCTTGGTGGGTGCGCCCGGAGTGGCAGGCATAGCTGATACGGTGCTGGCGGTCGAGCACCATGCTGCCGGTGCCTTCGAGGAAGATGTTCTGTTGTTCGAGGGGGCTGAGGTCGATGGTGCTATGGATCGCAAAACGCTGCTCCAGCACTTGCAGCACACCTTTGTTGCGCTCCAGTCGTCGGTTCTGGCCTTCCATCGGGTACAGCACCAGGCTGCCATCGGCGTGGCTGCTCCACCAGTTGTTGGGGAAGATCGAGTCGGGCGTGTGGGGCGCCGGGGTGTCTTGCACCACCAGCACCTCTACGCCATGTTGGCGCAGGGTATCGACATAACCGTCGAACTCCTGCAGCGCTTTTTGCTGCACGCTCAGCGGGTCAAGTGGCTGGCGTTGGAAGCGGTTGTTGATCGCGGTGTCCGGGTTGAAGGCAAAGCGCGCCGGGCGAATCATCAAGACGGTGTTGGTGGTTTGCATGGGGGCACGAATCCATGGGTTGAGCAGTGGGGCTATTTTGTGCGCTGTGGCGGGTGAATCCCGGCTGATATAGCGGGGCGGCTCAGCCGGGAAAGCTGAAAAGTGGGGTAGGGCAGCCGAATCGGCTGGCGAGTTGAAATGCAATCAAACTGTTGGAGCTGGCTTGCCTGCGATGGCGGTCTGTCTGCGCCAGATGCGCTGACTGACAGACCGCTATCGCAGGCAAGCCAGCTCCCACATTAGTATGGTGGCGGTCGCGAAACCCGAGCCAGGAAGGAGAATGCATGTCTACCGCTGTTCGTCTTGCCCAACCCACCGATGCCGAGGGCATCAGCCAGGTCATCCTGGCAGCCTTGCACAGCAGCAATGCGCGGGACTACCCGGCAGATGTGATTGCTCGGGTTGCCAGCAACTTCACACCCGACGCCGTGCTGGCCTTGCTCCAGCGCCGGGTGGTGCTGGTGGCGACCCAGGATCAGATGATCGTCGCCACCGCCGCCCTTGATGGCAATGTGGTGCGCTCGGTATTCGTCAACCCGGCGTTGCAAGGGCAGGGCATTGGCCGGCTGCTGATGATCGAGATTGAGCTGCGGGCCGTTGAAGCCGGGGTGACGGTCCTGAGCGTGCCGTCATCGCTGACGGCCGAGCCGTTTTATACCAAGCTGGGCTTTCACACGGTACGCGACGTTTACCATGGCAATGAGCGCACGCTCGTGATGGAGAAGGCCTTGTTATCGCGCCATCCCATCGGGCCATATCGCGATCGTCCGCACCGATCCCAGGTGGTGGCGCTGTGGCAGCAGGCGTTTGGCTATGACACCGCGCACAACCTGCCAAGCCTGGCAATCGACAAAAAGCTGGCGGTAAACGATGGGTTGTTCTTTGTGGCGACGGATAAAAAGGCCGTGATCGGCACTATTCTGGCCGGCTATGACGGGCATCGCGGCTGGTTGTATTCGGTGGCGGTGCACCGCGATTATCGTCGGCAGGGCCTGGGTGCTTCGCTGGTGCGCTATGCCGAGCAGGCGTTGACTGCGTTGGGTTGCATGAAGATCAACCTGCAGATTACGGGGGGCAATGACGCGGTGGTGGGGTTCTACGAGGCGTTGGGGTATGGGGTGGAGCCGAGGATCAGCATGGGCAAGAAGATTGCGGTGAATATTCCCAAGGACTTGTGAGCACACCGAAATCAAATGTGGGAGCTGGCAAGCCCACTCCCACATTGGGTTTTGCGTTTTTTGGGGTTAGACCTTGACGATCCAACCCTCTGGCGCTTCAACGTCGCCGGTCTGCACGCCGGTCAGTTCTTTGTAGAGCGCCTGGGTGATCGGGCCCACTTCGGTTTCGCTGTGGAACACGTGCAGCTTGCCGTCGTACTGGATGCCGCCGATTGGCGAGATCACGGCAGCGGTGCCGCAGGCGCCGGCTTCCTTGAACTGGTCCAGTTTGTCGATGAACACGTCGCCCTCGACCACTTTCAGGCCCAGGCGGGTCTCGGCCAGTTCGATCAGCGACAGGCGGGTGATGCCTGGCAGCACCGAAGGCGACTTCGGCGTGATGAACTGGTTGTCGCGGGTGATACCAAAGAAGTTGGCCGAACCGACTTCCTCGATTTTCGAGTGGGTCATCGGGTCCAGGTAGATCGCGTCGGCGAAACCGGATTTCCTTGCTTCAGCGCCCGGCATCAGGCTGGCCGCATAGTTGCCACCGACCTTGGCGGCGCCGGTGCCCTGTGGCGCGGCGCGGTCGAACGTGGAGATCTGGAAATTGTGTGGCACCAGGCCGCCCTTGAAGTAGGCGCCGACCGGGATGGCGAATACCGAGAAGATAAACTCCGGTGCGCTACGCACGCCGATGTTTTCACCGGTGCCGATCACGAACGGGCGCAGGTACAGCGCGCCGCCACTGCCGTACGGCGGGATGAACCGCTCGTTGGCCTTGACCACTTGTTTGCAGGCTTCGATGAAGTCTTCGGTGGTCACATGCGGCATCAGCAAGCGTGCGCAGCTGCGTTGCATACGGGCGGCGTTCTGGTCCGGACGGAACAGGTTGATCGAGCCGTCCTTGCAGCGGTAGGCCTTGAGGCCTTCAAAGCACTGCTGGCCATAGTGCAGGGCCGTCGAGCCCTCGCTGATGTGCAGCACGTTGTCGTCGGTCAGGGTGCCTGTTTGCCATTCGCCGTTTTTCCAGGTTTGGAGAAACCGCTTGTCGGTCTTGATGTAGTCAAAACCCAATTTGTCCCAATTGATGCTTTCGTTACCCATGACACCCTCTATCTCTGGTCAACCGCCTGGTCGAAGGCAGGCTTGTCGGTTTTTTTCTGGATGGGCGCAACAATACTTCATTCTTGGCCGGTGTGGGAGCAGGTGGGCGGACCATTGAGCGTGTGTATTGGCTGATACACCGCTATCGCAGGCAAGCCAGCTCCCACATTTGGAATACATTGCCCTGTGGGAGCTGGCTTGCCTGCGATGGCCTCACCACGGTTTTACAGGTGCAGCGCGTGGCCCAATGCTCTTAAAGCCGCTTCCTGAACCGCTTCGCCGAGGGTCGGATGCGCATGGATCGTGCCCGCCACATCTTCCAGGCGCGAACCCATCTCCAGGCACAGGCCAAAGGCCGTAGACAGCTCGGACACACCAACCCCCACCGCCTGCCAGCCGACAATCAGGTGGTTGTCACGCCGCGCGACCACGCGCACAAAGCCGGTTTTCGACTCCAACGTCATCGCCCGGCCATTGGCCGCAAACGGGAAGCTCGACACGATGCAGTCCAGGCCGGCCGCCTTGGCTTCGTCCGGGGTCTTGCCGACCACCACCAGCTCAGGGTCGGTAAAGCACACCGCCGGGATCGCCGCCGGGTTGAACTCGCGGTGTTTGCCGCTGATCAGTTCGGCGACCATCTCGCCCTGGGCCATGGCCCGGTGCGCCAGCATCGGCTCACCGCTCAGGTCGCCGATGGCGTACACATTGCGCATGCTGGTCTGGCAACGGTTGTCGATCTTGATCGCCGCGCCGTTCATCGCCAGGTTCAGCGCTTCGAGGTTCCAGCCCTGGGTGTTGGGTTTGCGGCCCACGGCCACCAGCACCTGATCGGTTTGCAGCGACAGCGTGTCGCCGTTCGGGTCACGTACCTGCAGGCTGTTGTTTTCGAAACCGGTGACGCTGTGGCTGAGGTACAGCTTGACCCCCAACTGCTTGAGCGATTCGGCCACCGGCAGCGTCAGTTCGCCATCGTAGGCCGGCAGGATACGCTCCTGTGCCTCGACCACACTGACCTCGGCGCCGAGCTTGCGATAGGCAATGCCCAGCTCCAGGCCGATATAGCCGCCGCCCACCACAATCAGGCGCTTGGGCACGCGGGTCGGCGCCAGTGCTTCGGTTGACGAGATGATCGGCCCGCCAATCGGCAGCATCGGCAGGTTGACGCTTTTCGAGCCGGTGGCCAGCAGCAGGTGCTCGCACTGAATGCGCTGGTCGCCGACGTCGACGGTCTTGCCGTCCACCACCTTGGCCCAGCCGTGGATCACCTGCACTTTATGCTTCTTGAGCAAGGCGGCCACGCCGGTGGTCAGGCGATCAACAATGCCGTCTTTCCATTCCACGCTCTTGCGGATGTCCAGGGTCGGCACATCCACTTCAATGCCCAGTTGCGACCCTTGGCTGTGGTGCACGGTTTGCTGGAACTGCTCGGCCACGTGGATCAAGGCTTTGGAGGGAATGCAGCCGATGTTCAGGCAGGTGCCGCCCAGCGCCTGGCCCTCGACCAGAATGGTCGGGATGCCCAGCTGGCCGGCACGGATCGCCGCCACATAACCGCCAGGGCCGCCGCCGATAATCAGCAGCGTGGTGTTCAATGTCTGAGGCATGCCTTACTCCAAAAACAGGCTGGCGGGTTGTTCGAGCAGGCCACGAATGGCCTGGATGAATTGCGCCGCGTCCATGCCGTCGACCACACGGTGATCGAAGGAGCTGGAGAGGTTCATCATCTTGCGCACCACGATCTGGCCCTTGATTACCATCGGCCGTTCAACGATGCGGTTGACGCCGACAATGGCGACTTCCGGCAGGTTCAGCACCGGCGTGCTGACAATGCCGCCCAACGCGCCGAGGCTGGTCAGGGTGATGGTCGAGCCCGACAGTTCATCGCGACTGGCCTTGCCATTGCGCGCGGCGCTGGCCAAACGTGCGATTTCCTCGGCGTTGCCCCACAGGCTGCGGGCTTCGGCGTGACGTACCACCGGCACCATCAGGCCCACATCGCTTTGGGTGGCGACGCCCACATGCACCGCGCCCAGGCGGGTGATGACTTGGGCTTCGTCGTCGTAGCGTGCGTTGATCTGCGGGAAGTCGCGCAACGCCACGACCATGGCGCGCACGATAAACGGCAGCAAGGTCAATTTGCCGCGTGTGGCGCCGTGCTTCTCATTAAGGTGCACGCGCAGCTCGTCCAGCGCCGTGACGTCGATTTCTTCCACGTAGCTGAAATGCGCGGCGCGGCGGGTGGCGTCCTGCATGCGCTGGGCGATCTTGCGGCGCATGCCGATCACCGGGATCTGTTCTTCGCTGTTGCGTTCGGCGTAAGGGTTGGCGGTTGCCGAAGCCTGGGTTGCACCTTGTTGCAGGTAAGCGTCCAGATCTTCGTGCAGCACCCGACCTGCCGGGCCGCTGCCCTGTACCAGACGCAGCTGAATGCCGGCATCCAGCGCGTGTTTGCGCACGGCAGGCGAAGCTAACGGGCGTTCGTTCGCGTCACGCGCAACCGGTGCCGCAGCAGGTTTGGCAACTGGCTTTGCTTCAGCCACAGGCGCAGGCGCTGGCTTGGCTTCAACCACCGGCGCTGGCGCAGCTTTCACCGGCTCAGCCACCACCGGCGCATCCTTGGCATTCCCGGCGCCTTCGACTTCAATGCTGATCAAAATACTGCCCACCGCCATGACTTCGCCGGGCTCGCCGCCCAGAGAAATCACTTTGCCGTGCACCGGCGAGGGAATGTCCACCATCGCCTTGTCGGTCATCACATCCGCCAGCACCTGGTCCTCAACCACCAGGTCGCCGACTTTTACATGCCATACCGACAGTTCAACTTCTGCAATGCCTTCGCCAATGTCCGGCATCTTGATAACGTGCGTGCCCATTCAGACCTCCATGACCCGTTTCAACGCCGCGCCCACGCGGGACGGCCCTGGGAAATACGCCCACTCTTGCGCGTGCGGGTAGGGCGTGTCCCAACCGGTGACGCGTTCGATCGGCGCTTCCAGGTGATGGAAGCAATGCTCTTGCACCAGCGACACCAGTTCGGCACCAAAGCCGCAGGTGCGGGTGGCTTCATGCACCACCACGCAACGGCCGGTCTTTTTCACCGAGTTGACGATGGTTTCCAGGTCCAGCGGCCACAGGCTGCGCAGGTCGATGACCTCGGCGTCGATGCCGGTTTCTTCGGCGGCGACTTGCGACACGTATACGGTGGTGCCGTAGGTCAGCACCGTCACCGCCGAGCCCGGACGCACGATGGCGGCCACGTCCAGCGGTACGGTGTAGTAACCGTCCGGCACTTGCGCTTGCGGGTGTTTGGACCAGGGTGTGACCGGGCGATCGTGGTGGCCATCGAACGGGCCGTTGTACAGGCGCTTAGGCTCGAGGAAGATCACCGGGTCGTCGTTTTCGATCGAGGCGATCAACAGACCCTTGGCGTCATACGGGTTGGACGGCATCACCGTGCGCAGGCCGCAGACCTGGGTGAACACCGCTTCAATACTCTGGCTGTGGGTCTGGCCGCCGTAGATGCCGCCGCCGCACGGCATGCGCATGGTCAAGGGTGCGGTGAACTGGCCGGCCGAGCGATAACGCAGGCGGGCGGCTTCGGAGATGATCTGGTCGGTGGCCGGGTACACGTAGTCAGCGAATTGAATCTCGGCGACCGGGCGCAGGCCGTAGGCACCCATGCCCACGGCAACGCCGACGATGCCGCTTTCGGAGATTGGCGCGTCAAACACCCGCGAGCTGCCGTACTTGTTCTGCAAACCTTCAGTGCAACGGAATACGCCGCCGAAGTAGCCGACGTCCTGGCCGAACACCACCACGTTATCGTCACGCTCAAGCATCACATCCATGGCCGAGCGCAGGGCCTGGATCATGGTCATGGTGGTGGTGGTCATGGCGGTTTCCAATTCGATGCTGTTGTTGTGATCGTTCATGTCAGACCCCCAACTCTTGACGCTGGCGCTTCAAGTGCTCCGGCATCTCTTTATAAACGTCTTCGAACATGGTCGCGGCGCTTGGAATCTGGCCGCCGGCCAGGGTGCCGTACTGTTCGGCTTCTTTCTGCGCCTTGACCACTTCGGCCTCAAGCTCGGCACTGACTGCCGTGTGCTCTTCTTCGGACCACTGGCCAATTTTGATCAGGTGCTGTTTGAGGCGCGCAATCGGGTCGCCGAGCGGGAAGTGGCTCCAGTCATCGGCCGGGCGGTATTTGGACGGATCGTCCGAGGTGGAGTGCGGGCCGGCGCGGTAGGTGACCCACTCGATCAGGGTTGGCCCAAGGTTGCGGCGCGCACGCTCGGCGGCCCAGGCAGACGCTGCATACACGGCGATAAAGTCGTTGCCGTCCACACGCAGGGAGGCGATGCCGCAACCCACGCCGCGTCCGGCGAAGGTGGTGGCTTCACCGCCGGCGATGGCCTGGAAGGTGGAGATGGCCCACTGGTTGTTGACCACGTTGAGAATGACCGGCGCGCGGTACACGTGGGCGAAGGTGAGGGCGGTGTGGAAATCCGATTCGGCGGTGGCGCCGTCGCCGATCCAGGCTGAGGCAATCTTGGTGTCGCCCTTGATCGCCGAGGCCATGCCCCAGCCCACGCCTTGCACGAATTGGGTGGCGAGGTTGCCGGAAATGGTGAAGAACCCGGCGTCCTTGACCGAGTACATGATCGGCAACTGACGGCCCTTGAGCGGGTCGCGCTCGTTGGACAGCAGTTGGCAGATCAGGTCCACCAGCGGCACTTCGCGGGCCATCAGGATGCTTTGCTGGCGGTAGGTGGGGAAGCACATGTCGTCGATATTCAAGGCCAGCGCCTGGGCGCTGCCGATGGCTTCTTCGCCAAGGCTTTGCATGTAGAACGACATTTTTTTCTGACGCTGTGCGACCACCATGCGGTTGTCGAAGATGCGCGTCTTGAGCATGGCGCGCATGCCTTTACGCATGATCTCGGCGGATACCCCTTCAGCCCACGGGCCAAGAGCCTGGCCCTGGTCGTCAAGCACGCGGATCAGGCCCTTGGCCAGGTCAGCGGTGTCGGCGGGTTCTACGTCGATGGCGGGTTTGCGCACCGTACCTGCGTCAGTCAGGCGCAGGTAGGTAAAGTCGGTCTTGCAGCCTGGGCGGCCCGAGGGTTCGGGAACGTGCAGGCGCAGTGGTGCATACGGCTGGTTCATGGCTTTCTACGCTCGATCTTGTGAATTTCTTGTAGTGGGCGCGCTAGCTGACAGTCAGTCTCCGGATAGGAGAAATCTTGTCCTACAAACATCATAGGCGTGGCGTAGAAGAATATTTATCTGTGTTTCATTGCGCTCAAGACCATTTGCGGATAAAAAAACTGCATAAACATAATAAACAGGTGATTTTGTCTCATGCGCAAACTGGACCGTACCGATATCGGCATTCTCAATGCCCTGCAGGAGAACGCCCGCATTACCAACGCCGACCTGGCCCGTTCGGTCAACCTGTCGCCCACGCCATGCTTTAACCGGGTGAAGGCCATGGAGGAATTGGGGCTTATCCGTGATCAGGTCACGTTGCTGGACGCCGATCTGCTGGGGCTGCACGTGAATGTGTTCATTCATGTGAGCCTGGAAAAGCAGAATGAACTGGCATTGCAGCAGTTCGAAGGCGCGATTTCTGACCGGCCGGAAGTGATGGAGTGTTACCTGATGGCGGGCGACCCGGATTATCTGATCCGGGTGCTGGTGCCGACGATCCAGTCGCTGGAGCGTTTCATGATGGACTTTCTGACCAAGGTGCCGGGCGTGGCCAATATTCGCTCGAGCTTTGCGCTCAAGCAGGTGCGCTACAAGACCGCGCTGCCGTTGCCGGCTAATGGCATCAGCCTGGGTTCCTGACACAACACAGGACAATTGTGGGAGCTGGCTTGCCTGCGATAGCGGTGGGCCAGTTGACACACGGGTTACTGATGCATCGCTATCGCAGGCAAGCCAGCTCCCACAAAGGAATCGGCGCTTTTTACAGTTGGTTAAGCGGAATCTTCAGATACGTCACCCCGTTTGCTTCCGCCGGCGGCATATTCCCCGCGCGCACATTTACCTGAATCGCCGGCAGCAATAGCGTCGGCATTCCCAACCCGGCATCACGCTGGGTGCGCATCTCTACAAACGCCGCCTCATCCACCCCGTCATGCACATGAATATTGCCCGCGCGCTGCTCGGCGACCGTGGTCAGGCACTTGGCCTCGCGGCTTTCAGGCGGGTAGTCATGGCACACGTACAGTTCAGTCTCCAATGGAAAGGCCAGCAGCTTGCGCATCGACGCATACAACTGTCGCGCGTCACCACCAGGGAAGTCGCAACGCGCGGTGCCTACATCCGGCATGAACAGCGTGTCGCCTACCAGAATCAAACGACCGTCGATCAGGTACGCCATGTCGGCCGGGGTGTGGCCAGGCACATGCAGCGCCTGGGCCTTCAAGTTGCCGATATGAAAGATTTCATCCGGCGCAAACAGGTGGTCGAACTGCGAGCCATCGACGCGGAATTCCGGCTCCAGGTTGAACAGGCTCTTGAAGACATCCTGGACCTTACTGATGGATTGGCCGATGGCGATTTTGCCGCCGAGCGTGCGGCGCAGGTAAGGCGCAGCGGACAAGTGATCGGCATGCGCATGGGTTTCCAGCAGCCACTGCACCTGCAAGCCGTGCTCACGCACGAACGCGATGACTTTATCGGCTTGGGCGGTATCCGTGCGCCCGGACGCGGGGTCGTAATTGAGTACCGAATCGGCGATGGCGCACGGGCCGCCATCGTGTTCATAAATGACGTAGGTGAAGGTCGACGATGCCTCGTCCAGAAAGGCTTGAATCAACGCTGGCATGGCGGCGGTCCCCGGAAACGAAAAAAGTGGTTACAATCAGTTTACGTTTACACATAATGTTTTGAGCTTAAGTGACATAAAGGACCCGAGGCAAATGGAATCTACTCTGAGTGAGGGCGAAGTCGCCCAGTTGCGCGCATCGGCGTCCAAGGCGTGCTCCTTGCTCAAGGCACTGGCCAATGAGGACCGCCTGTTGATCCTGTGCCAGTTGACCCAGGGCGAGCGCAACGTCGGCGAGCTGGAAACCATGACCGGCGTGCGTCAGCCCACCCTGTCACAACAGTTGGGCATTTTGCGTGACGAAGGGTTGGTCGCCACCCGTCGGGAAGGTAAATACATTTTCTACGGGCTGGCCAGCCACGAAGTGATTCAAGTGATGAAGACCTTGTCCGGCTTGTACTGCGGCGCGGTCATAAAAAGCTGGGCGTGACGCCATACGGCAACGACCCTTGTGTGCATTGACGATAAAAGGCAAAAGACCATGACCGAGCAACACTGGGGACCGACCATCAGTGGCGACATCGTAGTCATCGGCGGCGGCTCGGCGGGCATCGGCCTGCTGGCCAGCCTGCTCAAACGCGACCCGCAGCTGAACATCACCCTCATCGAACCTAACGACTACCACTGCTATCAGCCGGCCTGGACGCTGGTCGGTGGCGGCGCCTACGACCTGAAAAAGACCCGACGGCCGTTGGCCGACGTACTGCCCAATGGCGTCGCCTGGGTGCAGGCCGCTGTCGCCGAGTTGCTGCCCGACGAGCAAACCCTGGTGCTCGACAACGGCCAGCGCGTGAGCTGGAACAACCTGATCGTGTGCCCCGGCCTGCGCCTGGCCTGGGAAAAAATCGACGGCCTGGAACAGACCCTTGGCCAGAACGGCGTGACCTCCAACTACAGCTACGAGCACGCGGCCTACACCTGGCAGCTTGTGCAGCAGTTGCAAGGCGGCAAGGCGATCTTTACCCAGCCGGCCATGCCGATCAAATGTGCAGGCGCGCCGCAAAAAGCCATGTACCTGTCCTGCGATCACTGGCTCAAGCAGGGTAACCTGAAAAACATCGACGTCGAATTCAACCTGGCCGGCGCCGCGCTGTTTGGCGTGGCGACCTTTGTGCCGCCATTGATGAAGTACGTAGAGAAATACAACGCCCGCCTGGCGTTCAACGCCAACCTGGTCAAGGTCGATGGCCCGGCGCGCAAAGCCTGGTTTGAAGTCAAAGACGCCGAAGGCAAGGCCACCGTCGAAGAAAAATCCTTCGACCTGTTGCACGTGGTCCCGCCGCAAGTGGCCCCGGATTTTATCCGCCAGAGCTCGTTGGCCGACCCCGCCGGTTGGTGCGAGGTGAACCCGCACAGCCTGCAACACCTGCGCTACCCGCATATCTTCGGCCTCGGCGATGTGTGCGGCACCACCAACGCCAAGACCGCAGCCGCCGTGCGCAAGCAGATCGTGGTGGTGGCCGAAAACCTGCTGGCCCTGCGCAAACAGGCGCCGCTGCCGCTCAAGTACGACGGCTATGGTTCCTGCCCGTTGACGGTGGAGAAGGGCAAGGTGGTGCTGGCCGAGTTCGGCTATGGCGGCAAGCTGCTGCCGACCTTCCCGCTGGACCCGACCCAGGCACGTCGCTCGATGTGGTTCCTCAAGGCCACGCTGCTGCCGTGGTTCTACTGGAACGGCATGCTCAAGGGCCGCGAGTGGCTGACCCGCCTGAGCAAGGTGGATTAAATGCTGCTGGCAAGTCTGTTGGGTTTATTGATGGGCCTGGTCATGGGCCTGACCGGCGCGGGCGGTGGCATCCTCGGGGTGCCGGCGTTGGTGCTGGGGCTGGGCTTGACCATGACCCAGGCGGCGCCGGTGTCGTTGCTCGCCGTGGGCGCGGCGGCGGCGGTCGGCGCCATTGACGGGTTGCGCCATGGCCTGGTGCGTTACCGCGCCGCGTTATTGATCGCCTTGCTCGGTGCGCTGTTTTCGCCACTGGGTGTGTTTATTGCGCACCAGTTGCCCGAACACCTGCTGATGGGCCTGTTCAGCGCCTTGATGGTGCTGGTGGCGTGGCGCATGTTGCAACGCGAAAAGGTCGAGGCCGGGCCAAGCGACCATGGCGCCGCGTCCTGGGGCCAGAAAAACTGCATGCTCAACCAGCAGACCGGGCGCCTGGCCTGGACTGCCAAATGCAGTGCCACTCTGGCCGCGTTGGGTGCGGTAACTGGCGCGGTATCGGGCTTGCTTGGCGTGGGTGGTGGCTTCCTGATCGTGCCGGCGTTCAAGCAACTGACCGATGTGCAGATGCGCGGGATTGTCGCCACCTCTTTGATGGTGATCAGCCTGATTTCGCTGATCGGCGTGGCTGGGTCGATGCAGGCCGGTGTGAGCATTGAGCCGATGGGCTGGGTGTTTATCGGTGCGAGTATTGTCGGCATGTTGGCTGGTCGGCGTTTGTGTTCGGTGATCCCGGCGCGGGCGTTGCAGGTGGGGTTTGCCAGCCTGTGTGTGGTGGTGGCTGCGGGGATGCTGGTCAAGGCTGCGCTTTGATGCTGATGTGCAACACAGTCCGACTGTGGGAGCTGGCTTGTCTGCGATGGCGGTCTTTTGGTGGTGTACATATCCGTTGCTGCGGTAACGGCTGCTTAGGGTTCCGCCCTTACGGCGGGTCACTTTTGTAAAGACATGTACGGACCGGACACATGGTTGACGGGTGTGCGGGGACATGGTGGACACTTCTCGGCGAAGCCAGCTTCGCCGGGAGGCCATCATGCCCTGGAACACGAGAGACGCCATGAGCCTAAAACAAGAGTTTGTTTCCTTAGCAAAGAAACCCGGCAGTAATAAGCGAGAGCTGTGTCGACGATTTGGTATAAGTCCGCAAACCGCCTACAAGTGGCTAAAGCGTTACGAGGCCGGCGGCTCTGCAGGTTTGCAAGAGAAGTCACGCAGGCCCGCCAGCAGCCCCAAACTGACCCGGGCCGAGCTGGAGGCTGAGGTCGTTGCACTTCGCCAAGATCATCCGGCATGGGGCGGACGCACAATTAGCAGCATGCTGGACAAGCGAATTGCTCCCAGTACTGTCACTAATGTCCTGCACCGGCACAGCTTGATTAAGCCTTCAGAGAAAGAACCAGAGGCCCGGCTGAGATTTGAACATCCTGAGCCCAACGATCTTTGGCAGATGGATTTCAAAGGCCACTTTGCAATGCAGCAAGGCCGATGCCACCCCCTGACCATCCTGGACGATCATTCGCGGTTCAACCTGGCCATCCAAGCGTGTGATAACGAGCGAGGCACCACCGTAAAACAGAAGATGAGCGAGGTATTTGAAACTTACGGTTTACCGGCACGTATCAACGTCGACAATGGCGCGCCATGGGGCTCACCGCGTAATCCTGGCGAGATCACAGAGTTGAGTATTTGGCTGGTGCGTTTGGGAATTCGGATAAGTTTCAGTCGTCCCTACCATCCGCAAACAAATGGGAAAATCGAGCGTTTTCATCGATCACTCAAGGCAGAAGTCCTTAACGGGCGTCACTTTTCTACGCTAGCGGATGCTCAATCAGCATTCGATCAATGGCGTGAAATATACAACCTGCAACGTCCTCATCAGGCGCTGGAATACAAGGTGCCCATGGACCGCTATCGCAGCAGTCCTTGGGCTTATCCGCAAAAGCTACCTGAGTTTGAATACGGACCAGACGACGTGTTAGCCAAGGTTTATCACAGCCGTTTTCGCTTCCAAAAACGCTACTTCAGCATCGCAAAAGGCTTGGTAGGACAGCACATAGCAATCCGCCCGAACGCAGAAAGCGATGGTCTGTTCGACGTCTATTTCTGCCATCACTTTTTGCGAACAATCGACATTAGTAAGCCTGATTATGGTCAATAATGCGTCCACCATGTCCCCGCACATGTGTCAACCATGTGTCCGGTCCGTACAGCAAACGCCCCAAAAGTAACCAAAAGGTCTTCGCCCCACCACTCGGTGCCTCGCCTAGGCTCGGCATGCCCTCACTCCGGCTTGAATCCGTGGGCCGCCGCGATGGGCCATCCTTGGCCCAGCGCGGCTAACCCGGCGTCCTGCCGGGTTACCCACGGATTCAAGCCTGCGTTCGGCCATCG